>CAZIRG010000229.1:0-2886 GCA_964541505.1 uncultured Syntrophomonadaceae bacterium
TCACTTAGTCACTTAGTCACTTAGTCACTTAGTCACTTAGTCACTTAGTCACTTAATCACTCGTCAACTAGCTGGTCTTCCCCGTAAAGTGAAAATCTGTGATTTTTAGTGCTGGCACATAGTTTACAGCAAAAAACCCTGGCACCTTCTTCCGCTCAGCGGTTATGCCTGTTACTTTGTTGAAAGCCTTTAGCATGCTTTCTGTAAATCTCAAGTTTTTTACACCTGATTTTATGACACCATTTTCAATCAAAAACAAGCCGTCCCGGGTTAAAGCTGTTAAAACAGCTTGCCGGGGATCTACTATATTCATGTAATGAAATCTGGTTACCAAAAGTCCTTTTGGGGTAGAACTTATTAACTCTTCTAGTTTGTCCTTGCCGGCTTCCATTACCAAATTGAAGGGGAACCCTCCTAGGTCTGGGTGACCTACGGAATGTCCTGTGGTGGTTGTTTTATCTTTTGCCGCACTTTTACTGTCATAAGCTAGCTCTTTAACTCGTCCTTTTTCAATTATCACTAGTCTTTTTTTCTCGTATCCTTCAAAGTCAAATTTCAAGGGATATGTATTGGGGTTATTAACGTCATCTGTGATGGTAATGTTTTCACCGAATAATTTTTTTCCTATCTTGCCGGTTAAAAAACTCAAGCCAGTTTGTACGCTACGTGCAGAAAATCCGCTGTAGCTCATATAGGCTAGCAAATTTCCTACGGCCAGTGGTTCCAGAATCACAGTATATGCTCCCGGCTCCAGCGTAATTGGATCAAAACCTGTCTTTGCCTTCTGAAAAGCTATCTTAAACTGCTCCAACACATCAAGTTCTGCTGCTTTATTCGTATTATAAGCTGCGTAACCTGATGAGCCATCTTTATGCATCACAACCACATTAAAATCCACGCTATCTATCCTGGCATACCTTTTTATACCCCGATTGTTACCTATAGCCAAAACCGTTTTGTTAAGAGACAACGCTCCGGCAGCAATATAGCCATCCTCAAGCGAATCAATAGCTTCCTTAAGCAATCTGCCCCTGTTCTCAATATCAAATTTCTTGCTTACCTCTCGATCATATTGCTCTACGGCAATTTCTTGTGGCGAGCTTATTTCCGGCAACTCGAATTCGCCTTCTGGTATAAAGTCTAGGTTCTCTTCTGCTTCTTTTACGGCTTGTTTTATACTTTCCTCATCTAATACATTGGTGGTTACCTTTGCTTCCTTTTTTCCTTTATAAACAGCTATCGTAAGAGACGTGTCATTATTATATACATTCTGATGTATGCCGGAGTTGGCAAAGCGGGTCAAGCCTTCTTCCTTGGCATCAACGGTCACCATGGTATAATGATGGCAAAAGGAAAGCGTCTTATCTATCAACTCATAGGCTGTTACTTTATTTAACATCGCTTACACCCACCTTTACTTTTCTGAAACGTGCTGGGGAGCAGCCGTGTCCAACATGTGCCGTCTGAGAGGGCTGGCCTTTCCCACAGTTGGGAGTGCCGTAAAGCTGCCAGTATTTTTCGTTGGCAATTCCATCGCAACTTCTCCAGAATTGTGGTGTAATGCCTGTATAGACCGGATTTTTATAAATTTTACCTGTCAGCTTGCCATCTTTTACCTCATAGGCTACTTCACAAGCAAACTGGAAGTTAAGCCTCTTATCATCAATACTCCAACTTTTATTGGTGCAAAGATAAAGCCCATCATCGATACCTTTTAACAGTTCGTCAAATTCCAACTCTCCCGGCTGCAAGTTTATATTGGTCATCCTTACTAGGGGTATGTTTTTCCAGCCATCGGCACGATTGGTACCATTTGAGGTTTGCCCAATTTTTGCCGCTGTATCCCGGGAGTTGATAAAGTTTTTAAACACACCCTGATCAATAATAACTGTTCTTTGAGCTTTTACCCCATCGTCATCATAAGCAAATGAACCCAACCCTCGAGGTAGAGTAGCATCTGCTACCACTGTCACCAACTCTGAACCATACCTGAAATTTTCTGCCAACTTTTCAACTCCCAAAAAGCTCATGCCGGCGTAGGCAGTTTCCGAACCAAACACCCGGTCAAGCTCTATGGGATGGCCAATGCTCTCGTGAATCTGCAGCCCTAGCTGTCCGCCCTCGATAATAATATCAAAATAACCGACAGGACACTCCTCTGCCTTTACCAAACTGACGGCTTCCTGGCCTATTCTTTCAGCATTGCCTACTAAGTCCAGGGATAACACGTATTCATACCCGGCAGTAGCGTGATTACCGCGAAAAGAATTGGGATAACTTCTTGTCTGGATATCATTATTTGTTCTAGCAGTAGCTACCAAACCGCCTCCTGCTTCATACAAAAACTGTCTTATATAACTTCCCTCTGTATCGGCAAATATTTTTTCTTCTTTCTGAAAATCCATAGTTGCTAATGTTTGGGCTAGATTCGCACTTTTTCTCATCTTTTTTTCAGCCTCAAAAAGCAAAGCGATTTTTTCTGACTTCGGTATGCTAAAAGGATCGATCTCAAATGGCGTTGTATAATCATCAATCACTACTTCTTTTTCTGCCATTATTATTTTTTCTTTTTGTAAAAGGCTACTTGCTTTGGCAATCTCCAGGGCTTTAAGAGCTGCTTCTTCTAGTTGGCTTAAATCCCGTGTGGCAGCAAACCCTAACGAGCCATTCCAAATAACCCTGATTCCCACACCCTTGCTGCGGGAATTTGTAATACTCTGAACTTTTAAGTCCTCTGTTGTTATTTTTTCTCGCACAGTATCTACAATTCTAATATCTGCATAATCAACTGCTTTTTTTTTCAATAACTCTAGCACTTTTGTTGTTTCTTTTTTCACTTAATCTCTCCTTCCCACTTCTCACTTCTCACTTCCCACTTCCCACTTC
>CAZIRG010000230.1:0-2875 GCA_964541505.1 uncultured Syntrophomonadaceae bacterium
TTTGCTATTTTACAGCTTGACATCGCCTTAATTTTTTTATGCAACGCTACTGATAGAGAATATAAATTTGGCAAGGAGGATTTGATTATGAGCGTGGCTGAACAGTTAAGACAGGAAGGTAGGCAAGAAGGTATAGAGATTGGCATTGGGAAAGGGATAGAGAAAGGCATGGAGATTGGTGCTAAAGATAAAGCCATCAGAACTGCCCGCAAAATGCTAATGAAGGGCATGCAAGTTGATGATGTAGTAGAATTTACAGAATTATCTAGGGATGAAGTAGAAAAGCTGTTGGTTAAGGTTAAAAATTAATTGTTTCGGTGTTAAATAACTCTACCACTGCTGGTAGGGTTATTTTGTTTCTTTAAAAAATAACAGCAGTAAGCATGCTTGAAAACAACAAACAACACAATAGCAACACAATAAAGCAACACAAGGAACACAAGAACACAATAGAAGAACACAATAGGACTGTCCACTTGTGTGCATTGGACTGTCCACTTGTGTGCATTTGTGTGTGCATCAAGAAAAAAAAAAGGGGGGGGTAAAAGCCATGCAGCTTTTCCCCCTCCCTAGGTCCTAGATCCTCTTCCCTTGATCCTCACTCCTCGTCCAACTTCCAACCTCCCACCTCTAACTTCCAACTGCCCTCGCTCTTATCTACGCAAAAGCCTCCGGGATATTTTTCAGTGTAGCGTAACTAAAAACAGGACCGTCTTTACAAACATACAAATTACCCACATTGCAGCGACCGCATTTGCCAAAACCGCATTTCATCCTGTTCTCCAGGGTGGTGTAAATCTGCTCATCAGCAAAGTTCAGTTTTTTCAAGTTTTCCAAAACAAACTTGATCATAATCGGCGGGCCGCAGGTAATGGCAATGGTGTTTTCCGGCGAAGGGTTCACTTCCAGCAGCAAAGAAGGGACGAAACCTACATAATGTGGCCAACCCTCTTCCTGCACATCGACAGAAAGGTGGCAGGATACTTGGCTACAACCTTGCATCTCCGCAAATTCATCTTTAAAACAGAGGTCCCTGGACGTCCGGGCACCGTAAACAGTAGTAAGCCCCGCATAGTCAGCACGATTAGCCCTAACATATTCTATGATGGGACGTAACGGCGCTTGCCCAATACCCCCGCCAATAGTGATAATGTTTTTGCCTTTCCACTCATCTACCGGAAAACTATTGCCATAAGGACCACGTACGGTTAACTTATCACCAGGCTCAAGTTCGTGGATGGCCTGAGTAACCTTACCCATACGCATCACGGAAAAACGAAGGAATTTACCCTCGGTAGGAGAACAGGAGATCGAGATCATACTTTCTCCCACACCCAGCACGCCAATCATGGCACACTGACCCGGGCGATGTTCCCAGCTTTCCCTCACTTTTTCATCATCAAAGACTACCTTCAAAGTTATGATGCCTCGCTCACCATGAGTTTCAATCCAGGTGTCTTCAACTGTTGCTGTATGAGGTTGATAGGGATTTACGTTCTCTTTCATAATGCCTCCTTAACTCGTGCTAAATTGTCAAGAATATCTATGTTTACCGGGCACTTGCTGATACAGCGGCCACAGCCTACACAGGCTATCTCGCCAAATTTATCCACAAAATAAGAGTATTTGTGATTGATTCTGTTGCGAGTTCGCTCGCGTCTTGTAGGACGTGGATTATGCCCGGAAGCATGCATGGTATATTCGCCAAACATGCAGGAATCCCATATGCGGCAACGCCGTCCTTCTATACCTTCTACCTCATCTTGCATATCAAAGCAATGACAGGTGGGGCAAAGGTAAGTACAAATACCACAGCCTAAACAAGAGTCAGAAATTTTCTGCCAAAGTTTGTTTTCCCAAAGGCCAGGCAATTTTTCCGGAATCCCAGCAGTATCAATCTGCCTGGCAATACTTTGCTTGGCTTCTTTGTGTATTGCTTCTGCCTGACTACAGTCTTCTCCTGTAGCTTCTGCCAACAATTCCTGCACCGATTGGCAGAGAGCTGTTCCTTTTTCTGTTACTGGATCAAGCAAAAAACTATCTTCTAATTCCGTCATCAACACGTCCAGCCCCTCTATAGAAGCCGGGGAGCCACCCAAAGAAGTACAGAAACAATTAGTACAAGGCTTGTTACAAGCCAGTCCTACGAGCGTTGTCTGAGCACGTTTTTCAAGGTAATAGGGGTCCTTCACATCCCAGGAGAAAAGCTTATCCACAATAGTAAGAGACTTAGCATCACACGGTCTGATACCTAAAATTACTGCTTTTTCTTCCTCTGCCGGCAGTTTTATCTCTGTTTGTCCTAGATTAAACTGAAACAGTGTTTCTGTCTGGGGAAAGAAAAAACTCTTCAGCGGTACAGTAGTATTGGAAATAGTAAAGTCGGGCCTATTTTCTTTGGTAACAGGCAGAACCTGCGTGGTTTCTCCCTCCTTTTGAGGGGCGTAGAGCCGCTCTTTCTCCAAGGCAGCAATAAAATCATTAAATTTTTCTTTGGTCAATTTCATTTTTTCCATAAGCACCCACCTCTAAAGAATGAAGTCTTCGTTGTCATCCGGACGATAACTAGCCTGATGTGGCTTCGCTGCCGGGTCTAGCCCCGGTTCAAACTCAAACTGCTCACGTATTTCTTTGGTGAGCTTTCTGTTAAGTTTCATGAGAGGAACATTCACCGGACAAACCCTTTCACATTCCCCACACTCAATACAACGTCCGGCTAGGTGAAAAGCCCTAGTCAAATGAAAAGGAGTATTCTCCGCCAAGTTTACAGAGCGTTGTATCCAAGCAGGATCTAGCCTGTCTAATACACAATCTTTACAATAACACATCGGGCAAACATTACGACAGGAATAACACCGGATACAGGCAGACATTT
>CAZIRG010000231.1:0-2870 GCA_964541505.1 uncultured Syntrophomonadaceae bacterium
CCCGGAGAGATTTTTGTAAGTTTTTAGTAACCAGAAGCTCTCCTACAACAGCACCAGTTGCAGGGCCAATGATTATTCCTACTGGCCACATGGTAATCAGACCAATTATGCCGCCTGCGATAGCCCCGATGATACCTGCTTTAGAACCGCCGAATCTCTTTGTGCCCAAAACAGAAGCACCATACTCAATGAATTGTGAAAAAACGGTTAAGGTCAACGCAAAAAACAGATACCCTGCTGTAATCTCTGCAAACCCGGTGAAAATACCATAAACTAAGATAACGAAAAAAATCAAAATTACTCCTGGAAGAATAGGCGCCACTGTACCTATCAGCCCAATAATAACAGCCAACACAGCTATCGCACGAATTATGTCCATAAACTTATCTCCTCCTGTAATTAGATATCTTATCCTTCTTGCTCTTGGATATTTTTGATTTTTTCTATATACATATCGGTCAAAGAACCGGCTATTTCTTCTGAGTAAGCCTCACCATACACCCGGCAAAGAGGTTTTTCCGAGTCAGGAAGAATCAGCGCCCACCCTTCGGGATGATATACTTTTATACCGTCTAGAAGCTCAATGTTTTCGCTAATGTTCTCTTCAATAAGATGACGCATAATCCTCCCCTTATCCTTCCAGGAGCAGAAAGTTTTTTCCTCCTGGAGATGAAAAGAAGGCATATTATCCAGTAATTTCTCCAGTGGTTTTTTCTCCCTAGCACAAAAATCCAAAAGATATATTATCGCTGCCAGAGCGTCAAAACTAAGCAAACGCTGCACAGTCCCTGCCTCTTGCATCAAAGCCGCCGGAGAGGTTCCAATGCGAAAGACCTCGCCATGATAATATTCTGCTAATTTATCCACTGCGGAAGGAGTAGTTACAGGAACTGCCACTCTACTCCCCTTATTCTGCTGAAAAAGTAACAAAGAGATGAAAACAGTAAACTTTTCGCCAGACACAAAATTTCCTTTGCTATCAAAAAAGGATAAATTTTCAGCATTATCATCCATGAAAAAGGCTAGCTGTGCTTTACTGGAATGCATTTTTCCCAAAATGCTGTCTTTACATCTCTCTAAATCCGCAGAAGATATATTTTTGATTTTGGCAGGGGAAAATGTGTCCACCCGGCAGTTTAAATCCTGTAAAAAAGGAGTTAAATAAGAATACAGAAAAGGAGATGGAGATAACCATAATAAATCAAATTCTGCCTCTTGCCAGTCCTGTTTATCTATACTAAGAAGTAAATTTTGGAAGTAATACGCCATAAATTCAGGAACTGCAAAGACCTTTCCTATCTTATCTCCTCTCAAACGACGGAAATCTTCCCGGCAAAAAATCTGCTCTATTTTTCTCTCCCACCCACGAGAAAGATTGCTCCCTTGTTCATCAAAAAAACTTATTCTACTTAAAAAAGAATTTTGATTATCAATTTGTACATGGATACCGCCCTGGGATTTCAAAGTTGATACTGCCTGTCGTGTGGCGGGAGTTACCACCGTATCTAAGTCCAAAACCTTTACTCCGGCAGAAACAATCCCTGCAGCTAAAGCATCTTTAAGCATTTTAGAGGCCGGTTGATTATCCCACCCCAAAACAAGCATATCGCCTTCTCGCAACAGAGAGGCATAGGCTGCACCCAGCCTTACCGCTGTCTCTGGGCTCAGCTCAAGGTTTACTGTACCGCTAACCCCCTCACGCCCAAAGAGTGTTTTTTTTGCCTGTGTGCCCCAAATAAGACTGCTGTTAAGACAAGTGCCCTCTTCTATCCTTTTGACAGGCCAGATTTTAACGTTTGGCCTTATAGAACAGTGCTCTTCAATCACTGTACAATCCCCTACAACCGAACCCTCGTAAAGAGAAGCGAATTCACCGACTCGTACTTTTTTAGCAAGCAACGAACCTCTCAGGGCTGCGCCTTTACCTATATAGCACCCTTTCCAAAGAATGCTTCTCTTTAGGGAAGCGTCCTCTTCGATGATTGTATCCTCGCCCAAAACAGTATAGTCTTTAATTACTGCTCCCTGAAGGAGGCGAGAACCAGCACCAATAACTACCGGACCCTCTATTTGGACTGTGTCTGCAATTTGTGTCCTTTCTCCAAGCCAGATACCAGGTTCAACTTCCTTTTCTTTCAACTCTAAAGTTAATTTCCCCATCAAAAAATCCCGGTGAGCTTGACGATACTGCTCTAAATTGCCAATATCACACCAGTACCCTGTCATCACCTGCCCATATAGCTCTTGTCCTTCTTGCATCAATAAGGGAAAAAGATCTTTGCTAAAATCAAATTTAATTCCCTGCTCAAAATAACTAAAAATTTCCGGTTCTAAAACATAAATCCCTGTGTTTACAGTATCACTAAAAACTTCACTCCAGTCTGGTTTTTCTAAAAACCGGACTATTTTATCCTTTTTATCGGTGACTACTACACCGTATTCAACCGGCGACTCCTGCCGAGAAAGAACCAAGGTAGCAATGCTTCCTCTTAGACGATGGAATTGCAAAATTTTAGTTAAATTAAAATCTGTTAAAGCATCGCCACTGATAACCAGAAAAGTTTCATCCAAAAAAGAAGCAGCGTTTCTAACACTTCCGGCTGTTCCTAAAGGAGTGTCTTCTGTAAAATAATGCAAATTTACACCAAAATCCCGACCATCATCAAAATATTCCTTAATTTGAGCCGGTAGATACTGCAAAGTTACAGCAATGTCTGTCAAGCTGTGCTTTTTCAAAAGGTTAATAATATGCTCCATCACAGGCACATTCATCACCGTCACCATTGGCTTAGGACGGTCACAGGTCAATGGCCGCAGGCGAGAACCTTCACCTCCGGCCATAATAACTACTTTCAAAAGAAGTTCCTCCT
>CAZIRG010000232.1:0-2870 GCA_964541505.1 uncultured Syntrophomonadaceae bacterium
CCTGAACGCCTCTGCCTGTGCGTGGCACGCAGACAGGTAGCTCCAACCAAATCTGTTTTTCATCTAATTGTTCTTTGGCAAAAGTACTGGCTTCCAGACCAAAAGGTTCTGGTGACTTTTGGGGATGTACAATTTCCGGCGTATCTACCCCAATAATCCTTACTTTTTCGGCAACACCATCAATATCAACATGCAAGGTATCGCCATCTATTACGTTGGTAACAGTAGCCACAACTAGCGACAATTTTTTATCTTCAGATGAGATATTTAGGTGCCCAGACGATTCTTCGTTGACTATTTCGTTGACTATCTCAGTAATATTTTTTTCAAGAACATCTCTTTGTTGGCTGTTACAACCAGTCAAGACAAAAAGAAACATCCCTAAGAAAATAATGAAAATACTTTTTCTTCTCACTACTCACCAACTACCTTTCTCCAAGAAGAATCTAAAACTTTAGCTATAAAAAGAAAATAAATAAGTAAATTTTCTGTCCCTATCCTGTTTGATATATGTTATACTACTATCAGTTTACAGTTTTTCCAGCACTTCCAACATACTATATAACACCGTCAATGATTCGCACTCCCACCCGAATTGGATGTGGGAAGTGGAAGGTTAGAGGGGAACTCCCCAACCCCCATTAACTGCTAACTGTCAACCGGCACCTGCCCATCAACTCCGAACCTCTGAATACTTGCTGAGAATGTAAGTTAGTTAGCTTTAGTAATATAAATAGGAGGTATACTATGAAAAAATTCTACATTAGTGCTGATATTGAAGGCATAACTGGCGTAACTCACTGGGATGAAACGTCTCCTGGTAAAAGCGACTATAATGAATTTCGCAAATTAATGACCGACGAAGTTGTCGCCGCAATTAAAACTCTGAAAGAAATAACCGCCTGCGAAATACTAGTAAATGATGCCCACGGCAATGGCAGGAATATTCTTCTGGATGATATTGATGCAGGTGTAAAAGTTTTACGAGGGTGGAGCGGTCACCCTAATTTGATGGTGGACAAGCTTGATGAAACTTTCACTGCTCTCGTCTACATAGGCTATCATGCTAAAGCCTATTCAGGTGGCAATCCACTATCTCATACTCTAAACAGCAGCAAGATACATAAACTCTCAATCAATAATAAAACTGTAAGCGAGTTCACTGTTCATTCCTACTTAGCTTCCTATTACAAGGTGCCGGTGATATTCCTCAGTGGCGATTTAGAAGCTGCCTTGGAAGCTAAAGCCATAAACCCCTCCATGCAAGTTGTTGCTACTAAAGAAGGTATTGGCGATGCAGTGCTTACACGTTCTCCACATGAAGTTAGGAAGGAAATAAAAGAAAAACTCTCCGCTGTTGCACGCAGAATTGATAGTTCTATGATAATTCCCTTACCTGAAAAATTTAATTTAGAAATAGAATATACAGAAGCACGATTTGCCTATAAAAATTCATTTTATCCCGGGGTCTCACTCCAAAACCCTAAAACCATTCAATTCAGTGCTACTGATTATTTTGAAGTAATGAGATTTTTGGCCTTTGTTGCTCTTTAACCCTTTTTACTGCTTTCAAAAGCTATTCATAATGAGTCCACATTCTTAAAATTTTAATTGTCTTTTCTTCTTCATAAATCTCATAGACCAGCCTGTGTTGTATATTTATTCTTCTTGAATAGACGTTGGGAAATCCTTTCAACTTCTCATATGGCGGTGGGTTTTGATACGGATTTTCTTTGATTGTTTTTAGAAGTTTCACCGCCTTTTTATCAAATCCCTTTTGCTCTAGCTTTTTCGCATCCTTCTTTGCTTGTTTAGTTATCGTTAATTCAAATCCCATCCTAATGACCCCACATCTTCACATTCTTCTAGCGGTGTATTCATTCCTTCAATGATGGACTCTTTCATCCCTGGAATGCTTAATAAATATAACGATTCTTGGATTGATTTCCAATCTTCTTCAGAAAGCAAAATCGCATTTCCTCTCTTGCCTGTTATTTGGATAGGTTCACTTGAGATTATTGTTTGGTCTATTAGATTATACAGATCATTTCTGGCATTGGTTATGTTTACTACCTTCATTTCATCAACTCCCTTGCCTATATTATACCGCACGTTTTTCCGTACGTCAATTGGTAATTACAAACATCTACCTCTCCCCTACAAAGAAAAATGCTCTTCCTCAAATTCCGAACGATCTTTATATCTATCCGCTATAGATTGGCGGTACTGGCGATATGCCTCTATATTAGCCGGGATACCGTTTTCTCTTAAAGTGCTAATAATATTTTCAGCAGTAGGAGGGCAGCCCTTTATCAGCACTGCTTCTTTTATATTTGGATTATGGCGATTGGCCTTTATGATACAGTTGCCAAAAAGAAATGTCTTTTCATAACCTCCCGTAGAAAGCCTTTCTTTGCCGGAAAGAAACTCTATATCAGAAAAGGGAGTGCCATCATATGCTCCAATAACAAGAATAAGAAGCATATTGTTAAGAAACGAGCAGCCGGAACAAATAGTAACATCATATTTGGGATAGTAGATTCCTGAAATACCCAAGCGCTCAAAGGCATTCGGCCCGGAATTATCTGATTTCCATTTCCAATCCCACTCCAAAGGCGTTTTTACAGAATCCAGAGATTCTCCTACCATTTCCAGATTACTACCATCCAGTGGCAGACCTCTTCTTCTAGCATAGTCTTTCAGATATTCTATTTCTTCCGGAGCATACCCCAAGACTTTGCTTCCCGTAACATCAGCAGAAAACATATCCGTAGAAGCAATAAGCACATCTGTCCGGTAAGCTTTCCCATTAACAGCAGGACCACGTTCCAAAGCATAAATACCATCAATAAGAGTTATATCCGCATATA
>CAZIRG010000233.1:0-2851 GCA_964541505.1 uncultured Syntrophomonadaceae bacterium
CGCCGGATATGCAAAAACTGGCAACAGAAACAATACTGAAACAATACTGAAACAAGCTGAACTGATTGCGGCGGAAATAGCTAAGAAAGGATAAGAGGGACACCAAAAATATGACTCAAAGATTGTGAGTTTAGGAAATATTGCAAATATGATAGGAGGGATTATTTATGACAGCATCTTTACAGATTGATATTAACCCTGCGTGTTGTGTGGGGTGCAAGCTATGTATGCTGGCTTGTTCTTGGGTACAGGAGAAGGCTTACTGTCCTGACAGGTCTTTTATCCAGGTGGAGGTGTCAGAAAAAGTTTTTCAGACTAAGATTAGCGTTGATGAAGCGAGCTGTACTGGTTGCAAAATGTGTATAAAAAGTTGTCCTGCCGGAGCTTTAACAGAAGGAGATGAACATGTATGACGCTGTTACTGAAAATAAATTTGACTGAATCGACAGTAGAGAAGGAAGACATCTCTTCCCTAGAAGAAGAATACTTAGGAGGTTTGGGGGTAAATACTCGGCTTTTAGCGGACATGGTTGTTCCAGGGGCTGACCCCTTAGGAGAAGACAATGTGTTGCTTTTCGGTGTCGGTCCTTTGGTAGGAACAATGCTTCCTACTGCTAGTCGCTGTGAAGTTACTGCTAAATCTCCTTTGAGCGGGCGCTTTGGTACGTCTAATGGAGGCGGTTTTTTTGGTGCCGCTTTGAGTTTTGCCGGCATAAATTACCTGTCTTTTCATGGCTGTGCCTCTGCTCCGGTAATGCTAATTATTGCTGATGGTAAGGTCAGTATCAAAGAAGCCGGGCATCTTTGGGGAAAAGATGTTTGGGAAACTACTGATTGGATCAGGGAAAACTTGGGGACTGATTACCGGGTGGCTGCCATAGGAACTGCCGGGGAAAACCTAGTGTACTATGCTTCTATCCAGAATGACTACTATGCTTCCTGGGGTCGGACAGGTATGGGGGCGGTTATGGGCAGTAAGAACTTGAAGGTCATAGCGGTAAAGGGTAGCGGCAGAGTGGAAGTGGCTGATGCCGCAGCTTTTACTGCCGTCAGAAAGGAAGCTTTTCGCCGCGTCAAGGAAGAAGGCAGTTTTGGTTTTATACGGCGTTATGGCAGTATGGTAGTTTCTGATCCTTCTAACTCTAGCGGTTCTCTACCCGGGCGCAATTTTACCACTGGCTATTTCCCGGATTGGGAAGAAACCAGAGGGCGTAAATTGTTTGAGCAAAAATATAAAGAGCGTGATATGGCCTGTTTTGCCTGTCCTATTGCCTGTATTCACTGGTCAAAAGTTAAGGAGAAAGGGCCGCACCAAGGGTTGCAGACTAGGGGGCTGGAAGTTGCTTTTGTTTTAGAGTTTGGTGCTAAATTAGATATAAAATCCATCCCAGAGATTTTTCAGTGTGTAGAAATTTGCAATAACGTCGGTATGGATGTGATTTCTGCTGCCGGTAGCATAGCTTTTCTTATTGAGGCTTTTGAGAAAGGTTTAGTTGAAGAGAAGGATATTGGGTTTGCACCTGCTTTTGGAGATTATAAAGGGATATCTCGTCTGTTACAGATGATAGCACGTCGAGAAGGGATAGGTGATCTTTTGGCGGTAGGAGTGAAAGTGGCGGCAGCTTGCTTGCCGGGCACAGAAATTTTTGCTATGCAGGTAAAAGGGGTAGAGATGCCGATCAAAGACCCTAGGGCTAAACTGGATGTGTTTACCTTTGGCTATTTGACCTCTACACGAGGGGGGGATAGCTTACGAACTCGCTCTCCGGTGGAAGCTCTTTTGAAAGGATTAAAAGATTCTAGAACAGAAGAATTGGGAGTAGACCTGGAGTATATCGCTGCTCTGGATATGCCGGAGAATTTTAAAAAAGAAATATTTGGCGACCCACCCACAGGGGTGAATATCCCTCGTATGTCTGTTTATGCTGAAAATTTGATTACCATTATTAACTCTGTAGGTTTTTGTATTCGACCACCTGTTTTACGTTCCCTGGGACCTGATTTTTATGCTCGGGCACTTAAAGCAGTAACGGGTCGTGACTATGATGAGGCGAAAGTATATGCCGCTGGTAATAAAATATGGCAGCTGCAACATGACTTTAATCGGCAGGAGGGAGAAACTCCGTCTGAGTACTCTTTCCCGGACCGTTTTTACAAAGAAAGTATTCCTGGCAAAGAGGGTAAAATCCCGCCGCTTTCTCGTGAAAAGGTAGCGGAGAATGTTCGGGAATACTTCCGAGCTCGAGGATGGTTAGAGGAGTGGAGGGGAGTAACTGTAAAGATTTGATGACTTTAAGACAATACTCCTAGAAGAAAACTGAAGTTCCAGCACAAGAAATAGACCTATTAAAGATGGAGATTAATTGCAAGTGCTAAAAAATTTTTAGTATTTGCAATGTTTTTTGCCTGAAGTCTGTATGTAATTATTATATAATTCTAACAGAAAACAAATTAATATTAAAGATGAGAAAAACAAAGCAATTAAAAAAACCTTGATTATTTATGTGAAAAGCTTTATAATAAAGCAAGAAAAAGTTGCTTGTATTATTTATCAGTATTTTAGCTTTAATAATTTGTGATATTTGATTACAACGATTAGCGGGTGTAGCACAATGGTAGTGCACTGGCCTTCCAAGCCAGCTGCGTGGGTTCGATTCCCATCACCCGCTCCATTCTGATTTATTTATGTCCTGGTAGCTCAACTGGAAGAGCAACGGCCTTCTAAGCCGTGGGTTGCGGGTTCGAGTCCCTCCCAGGACGCCAGAAAAAACATTAAAAAAGCCTTTAAACATCGTGGTTTGAAGGCTTTTTCTTTATGCCCGCATTTGGTAAATATTGTCTTGGTTTTGGG
>CAZIRG010000234.1:0-2831 GCA_964541505.1 uncultured Syntrophomonadaceae bacterium
TCGTCATTGGTCAATACTGCTCCCCCTTCGCCCATGGTGATGTGGTGGGCGGGGTAAAAGCTGTGCGTGGCAATATGGCCGAAGGTGCCGGTGTATTGTAGTTTTGAGTTTTGAGTTATAAGTTTTGAGTTATAAGTGGCGCCGAGGGCATCGCAGTTGTCCTCGATGAGCCACAGGTGGTGACGGCGGGCGATCTCCAGCACTGCATCTATATCAAAAGGGTTGCCCAAGGTGTGGGCTAAAAATATTGCCTTGGTTTTAGGTGATATCGCCTGTTCCAGTTGATTAACATCAATATTATATGTAGCTAGTTCTACATCCACAAAAACAGGGATTAACTGGTTTTGCACAATGGGGGTTACGGTGGTTGGGAACCCGGCTGCTACTGTTATCACTTCATCGCCGGGTTTTAATCTCCTGCTACCCAGTTTGGGCGAAGTTAGCGCAGCTATCGCTAACAAATTAGCTGAAGAGCCGGAGTTAACAGTCAGCGCATGTTTAACCCCTACGAATTCAGCCAGTTTTTTTTCAAACTGGTCGTTAAACCGGCCAGTGGTCAACCACATATCCATGGAGGCATCCAACATATTAACCAGTTCTTTTTCATCCAGCACCTTGCCGGAAGCAGGGATGTAGGTTTGGCCGGGAGTGAATTGTTTTTGCTGAACCGGCTTGTGAAATTCATTATAATATTTGATTGCATGATCGAATATTATTGATTTCAATGTCCGTTCTGGCGAAATTTCTACCTTTTGTGGGATCTCAAATATACTGAGACCGCTTTTTGCGGCAACATCAATCAGTTTTTTGTCAAAAGATACAAAAAGTAATTGTTTCGATACTAACTCTTGACATTTTAAAGCAATTGCTAGTTGAATACTGTCGAAAGCCCTGAGAGAATATTGACGTATTAATTCCAAAGCCCTATCAAACAAGTCCCCCTCGCTTTTTACTATAGTAAAATTATCGATTAAATCACTCAAAAAATAATTTTCTAGCCGTGAACGCTGCTCTTCCTCAATATCTTTTTGATTAGAACGTTTTTTTATGGCTGAACAAAATTCAACCTTTGCTATATCCGCTATATAAATCTTATTATCAATAGCTGAGTAAAGATTTCGAATAATTTCTGAATATGGTTCATTAATATATATTTTCACAATGGCACTGGTGTCTAAAAATATGTCCACTAAAGATAACGCTCCTTTATAATAGTTTCAGATAAAGCTTCTCCTTTAATATTGACCGGTTCAATTTGCTGTATTATTCTTCTGCGGCATTCAGTTTTTTTATCTTCAACCTCTTCAGGAATTAAAATAACATAGACCTGTGCCTTCTTAATATTGCCTACTTCTTGTAAAAGCCTGACTTTCCCATTTTCATAAATACCTTTAACTGCTAACATGATAGCTCCCTCCCTAACATAATCGCCGATTTTTAACGCTAAAGAAATCCTCCCAATCAACATCTCTATCATCTACAGTATTCATAAAATTATCTAAGCTAAATCTTTCCCATTCTTCATCTGTCCAATTGGACATTTTGATCTGCTCCCCATCCGGTGTAATCACTTCAAACCAACCTGATTCCGGTCCGGCACCCCTTTTCAGTGCTTTATTCCACTCATCCTCAATAGGTAAAGAAATTACTTCTTTAACCAAGGTGTTTTCTTCCTGTAGTTTTGTATAGTTCAACGAAACATTATCATTTAATTCCCCTACCACTACTATATACTGTTTAGCTCTTTTGGCACCAATATCACCCAGCAGCTTTATTTTCCCATCTTCATAAATAGCCCTTACTGTTTTTAACATAGCCATACCTCCCCAGGAATTAAAATAAGACAGCCGTGTTCATTTTAAATATTTCCTCCAAACAGCATCTTCTTCAGAATCGTCTTCGATTGTTGCTTGAGCAGCTAAAGCAAAAAACTGTTCTTCCTCATCTAGTTTTTCAAAAACATTTGTCCATTTGTCCTCATCCGGATCATCTAATAAAGCTTGGATATAACCTGTTTCCTGCTGCATTTTCATTAAATAATAGGATTCACTTCTTTCCTTTATAATAGTTTTAGACAAATCTTCACCTTTAATCTTAATTGGTTCAATTTGCTGTATTATTCGCTGTTCAGTATCTTTATTACCAGCATCTTCAGGAATTAAAATAACATAAGCCCGTGCTTTCTTAATATTGCCTACTCCTTGTAAAAGCCTAACTTTCCCATTCTCATAAATAGCTTTAACAGCCAACATTATAACTCCCTCGCCTCGTCCCTCGCACCCTTATCCTTTATCCTCGTCCCTTTATCCTCACTCCTCGTCCCTCGTCCCCAACTCAAAACTCAAAACCTAAAACCCAAAACTCCTTCACCCTCGTTCCTCAATCTGCTGCCAGCATATTTGCCGTAAATCTTTACCTTCTTTATATGCCACCGTCCATTCGATGATACTATCTAAAGCCTTTTCCAGCCCCCATTGCGGATGCCAGTCCAGCTTGGTTTTGGCCTTGGAGCAATCAAGTTTTAAATAGTTAGCCTCGTGAGGATGTTCTCCTTTGTCAATTAGGTAAGAGGCCTCGTTCCCCCATTTATCACACAACCTTTTTACAATCCATTCTACTGGTTTGGCATCTTGGTCAAGCGGTCCAAAGTTCCATGCTTCAGCAAACTCACAGCCAGTATATAATTTTTCAGCTAGTTTCAGGTAGCCGCTTAACGGCTCCAAAACATGCTGCCACGGTCTAATGGCTTGGGGAGATCTGATTATGATTTTTTCTTTTTTTAATAGTGCTCTGATACAATCTGGTATTAAGCGATCTTTTGCCCAGTCACC
>CAZIRG010000235.1:0-2822 GCA_964541505.1 uncultured Syntrophomonadaceae bacterium
ACTCAAAACCCAAAACTCAAAACAACAACCAACTATGCTATCAACCCATACTTCATAGTTAGATCTTCTAGTTCTTCCATTGCCAGCGGTGTGGGAATAACAAACATATCATTATTTAAAATTTTTTCTGCCAGTTGTTTATACACTAGAGCTTGCTGGCAAGTATCATCATACTCCGCTACTGTTTGCTTGTTGAATTCTGCTCTTTGCACTATGTTGTCCCGCGGCACAAACATAATCATTTGGCTACCTATGCTTTTAGCGAACTCTTCTACTAACTCTCGCTCCCCGTCTACTTTGCGGCTATTACAAATAATACCACCGATACGCACACCACTTTGCTCAGCATATTTAGCCATACCCTTGGCAATGTTGTTAGCTGCATATAAAGCCATCATTTCACCTGAAACTACAATGTAAATTTCTTGAGCTTTACCGTCTCGCACCGGCATGGCAAACCCACCACAAACTACATCGCCTAAAACATCAAAAAATACAAAATCCAGATCATCAGTGTAACCGTCATGTTCCTCCATCAGGTTAATAGCAGTAATAATCCCTCGCCCGGCACAACCAACCCCTGGTTCCGGTCCGCCGGATTCTACGCACCGGATACCACCGTATCCGATGCGTATTATTTTATCCAGCGTTACCTCGTCCTCGCCTTCTTCCCGCAGTGTATCCATAATAGTCGTCTGCATCATACCGCGTAAAATCATACGGGTAGAATCGGCTTTGGGGTCACAACCGTGAATTAGTACTTTTTTGTCATAAAAGTGTGCCAGTGCTGCCGCCATGTTTTGGGTAGTGGTAGATTTACCAATACCGCCCTTGCCATAAATAGCTAACTTCCTCATAATGCCTTTTCTCCTTTTTCACCTGTTCGGATACGTATGGCCTCCTCTATAGGAATTATAAAAATCTTACCATCTCCTATCTCACCAGTTTTGCAAGTAGTTTTGATGACTTCTGTAATTTTAGCTACTTGATCATCTTTAACCATCAATTCAATCTTAATTTTTGGCAGTAAGGTAAAACTTAGAGAAGCACCTCGATATACTTGAGTTTCTCCTTTCTGATTACCACACCCACGCACATGAGTAACGGTCATCCCCGTCACTAAACTTTGTAATTTTTCTTCTAATTTCGCCATCAGTTCAGGTCGGACAATGCATTCGATCTTTTTCATCTATTCTTACCTCCCAAATTTGAAGTGAGAGGTTGGATGTTGGAGGCTGGAAACAAGGTTACCTTTCTAACTTCCAACTTCTAACTCCTAACTTCACACCTCTTATTTCGTTTTATTTCACTAAATGGACACAAAAACTCCCACATCCCACATCTCGTATCCCACTTTTTATCGAGGAACAAAATCAGCATAGGCATCCAGTCCGTGTTCGTTATAATCCAGGCCCCTGATTTCTTCCTTTTCGGGAACTCTCAAACCAATAGTAGCCTTTAAAGTAGCAAAGAGGATGCCTGCTGTTACAATTGTCCATAAAGCCACGGCCGCCACTCCTGTTAGTTGGACTAAAATTAAGCTAGTGCCGCCGCCGTAAAAAAGGCCTCCTTCTGTTGCCAGAAATCCTACCAGTACAGTACCCAAGGCACCACAAATCCCATGTACTGAAATGGCTCCTACAGGATCATCAATCTTTAACTTTTTATCCAATACTTCCACGGCTATTACTACTAATATACCACTGCAGATACCAATGATAACGGCTCCTAAAGGAGTAACAGCCGCAGCTCCTGCTGTAACTCCCACCAAACCCGCCAATCCACCGTTTAAGGTCAGGCTGACATCCGGTTTTTTATACTTCAACCAAGAGGTCGCCATGCTCAGTAATCCTCCCGCTGCTGCTGCCAAATTTGTATTGACTATTATTAAACCAATACTCGTATCCATGCCGGAGAGAGTACTGCCCCCATTGAAACCAAACCAACCAAACCAAAGAAGAAATACCCCTAAAGCTCCTAGTGTAATGCTGTGACCGGGAATAGCCTTTGCTTTCCCAGCGACAGTATATTTCCCAAGGCGTGGACCTAAATAATACGCCCCCATAAGACCGGCCCAAGCTCCCACGGAGTGTACCACTGTTGACCCGGCAAAATCAATAAAGCCTAATTCATACAGCCAACCTCCGCCCCAGACCCAGTGACCGACAACAGGGTAAATAAAAGCAGTAATCACTATACTGTAGATAAGATAGACGGAAAACTTAATTCTTTCAGCTACGGCACCGGAAACAATAGTTGCTGCGGTAGCAGCGAATACTGTCTGGAAAATAAGAAAGGCATACGGGGGGATAGTAAGACCCAGATAAGTATAATCCCCACTGAAGGCCAAGGCCCCCCAACCTGTAAAACCACCTTGGCTCAAACCAAACATTAAAGTAAAGCCAATTAACCAGTAGCTTATTGAACCGCAACAAAGATCAATAAAGTTTTTCATAATTATGTTCCCAGCATTTTTGGCCCGTGTAAAACCAGTTTCTACCATGGCAAAACCGGCCTGCATGATAAAGACCAGAAAAGCTGCCACCAAGACCCAAACAGTATCAACAGCTGCTGCTATTTCCTCCGAGATGGAAGTAGCAGCAAAAACCTGCGACGGAACAATAAGTACCCCCAAAAAAGCTACAAGAATCAGTAAAAAAAAGTATTTTTTGAACATATTAGCAACCTCCTAAATTGGAGGTGAGAAGTTCTAACTTCACACCTCTTATTTCACTCTTCCTTTTCTCACTTACCACTTCTCACTTCTCACTCACCCATACTCGGGCAATCACAAGGGATTGCCCCTACTTCCCTCGCTTCTC
>CAZIRG010000236.1:0-2809 GCA_964541505.1 uncultured Syntrophomonadaceae bacterium
AGACAGTAGGACGGGGAACGTGGTTTTGGGTTTTGAGTTTTTTGGATGGGGAGGTTATTTTGGAGGTTAGAGAGCCTGCCCTGAGCCCATTCGACTACGCTCAGAGCCTGCCCTGAGCAAGCGCAGCGAGTCGAATGGGGTAAACTCAGTCGAATGGGTGGAAAGCTGATAATCAAATTGGTGCTCCTGACGACTGAGTACCGACGACTGACGACCGACAAAGGGAGGAGAAATGGTGTGAAAAAAACAACGATAATCGCAATCCTGCTTGTTTTGGTTGTAATGATAGGAGTAACAGCCTACCTTAAAAGGGGTGATCTGGCAGAAAGGCGGGAAATGATGGAGGGGGCAATACTTGCGCTAACTTTTGGTGAGAACGAAATTATCTATGAAATGGCTGATATAAGAGAGTTGGGTGAAATAGAATTCGTTGCTACTTTAAGAGGGGGTGGAAGACCTGGTCGGGAATATGTCTTTACCGGGGTACCTTTCCGAAACTTGCTTGTAGATATAGACAATGTAAATCTTGCAGACGTAGAGATGTTTGTGGCAAGGTCTGTTGACGGCTTTACGGTTGCATTTACGTATGCGGAAATTATGGCTGAAGATAATATCTATATTGTTTACAAGAAAGATGGAGAACTGCTTGGCACCAGGGCGGACGGTGGTACGGGACCATACCGGGTAATAGTGCGACAGGATCCGTTTGCTATGCGGTGGGCCAGGTATGTAGTAGAGATTGAGTTGAAATAATGTTTCCTATTGAAATTAAAGCTCTTTATTACAGATATAAAGGAAAAAGCAAAAATATATTAGACGGAATAAACCTTAGAGTAAAAAAAGGTGAAGTAGTAGCTATCGTAGGGTTAAGCGGTAGTGGTAAAAGTACTTTGTGCCATTGTATGAACGGTCTGATTCCGCATGTCTACACAGGAGAAATCCAAGGTGAAGCACTTATATTTGGACGTCCTGTGCACGAGATGAAAATAGCCGATATTGCCACTAGGGTTGGTACGGTTTTCCAGGACCCTGATACACAGTTATTTTCTCCTACCGTGGAAGATGAAGTGGCCTTCGGACCGGAAAATCTCTGTCTTGGGCGAGAAGAAATCGGTCACAGAATAACCTCTGCACTGGAGCAAGTGGGGATGATGCAACATAGATTTGCCAGTCCTGATCGTCTCTCTGGTGGGCAAAAACAGCTTATTGCGATTGCTTCTGTGTTGAGCCTGCAGCCGGAAGTTTTGATTTTCGATGAAATAATGTCTCAAATCGATAAAACAGGAAAAATGCGTATAAAAGAAGTTATAAAAGACTTGAAAAAAGCTGGCAAAACAATAGTAATGATTGAACATGATTTGAATAACCTTGACATCGCAGATAGAATTATGGTTATTCGTGAGGGAGAATTATCGAAATTTACCGGTAGCTTTCAACGAACAGAAGACCTGTAGCATGGCAGATTGATTAAAAAGAATACTGTTTTTCTAAATGATGGGGTGGTGATTATTTGAGTTGCTATATAGAGATGGATGATGTTACTTTCAGTTATCCTCGCAGTAAAGTAATCATAAAAAATATAACATTACAATTGGCTCAGAATGAATTTACGGCTTTGACAGGACCAAACGGTGGCGGTAAAACTACTCTTGGCAAATTAGCAACAGGAATACTTAAACCTTCTGACGGAAAGGTTTTTATTTGTGGTCAAGACAGTACTAAGATGACACTTGGAGAAATCGGTAAAAAAATTGGCTACCTGTTTCAAAATCCGCAGCGCCAGTTATTTGCGCTTACGGTAGCTGAAGATATAGCCTTTTCGCTCGAATTGAACGGACAAGATAAAACAGAAATAAAGAGAAAAGTTACTAACATGCTTGAATTGTTTCATTTAGACCACCTGCAGAACGCATCTCCTTTTAATTTGAGTCATGGAGAAAAAGAAAGACTTGCTCTTGCCGGAATTTTTGTAAACCATCTTGATTACTTTATACTGGATGAACCTACTACGGCTCTTGATATGGAAAGAAAAAAAACATTATCTGACATACTTAAAAAGTTTAGCAGTCATGGCATCGGAATGTTAGCCATAAGTCATGATGAAGAATTTGTTGCTCAACATGCAGAGCGCATAATTGAGATAGCAGAAGGTGAGATTGTTTATGACAGCAGCAAAGACCTTAGATCCTAGAACAAAGTTGGTGATGGTACTTTGTTTATCATCACTGGCAGTGTTTATACAAAATATTTATGTTCTGGTGGGAGTATTATTAGTATCTTTCTTGATTTCTGTTATTCTTAAAGCGAACTTGTTTCCAGCATTTAAACAAGTAAGAAAACTATTATTGTTGATCGTTATTGTAGCTCTTGCCCAGAGTTTATTTGCTCCTGCCGGCAGAACTATTGTTAGCCTAGGAACGTTCTCCTTGTTAACTACAGGTGGTTTAATAAAAGGAGCTGAGTTTATACTTCGCATGGCAGTCATTGTGGTTTCAGCAACCATAGTTGCTACTTCTAATTATAGAGAAACAGTACAGGGATTGGTACAGTGGAAAATTCCTTACGAGATAGCGTTTATGGTTTCAGTTGCAATTAGGTTTTTACCAATGTTAACGGAAGAGATAAGGGATGTTATGCTGGCTATTCAACTGCGAGGGGTGGAGCTGGAGAAAATTCCTTTTAACAAAAAGTTGAAGATATATTCTTATATTTTAACACCTATTGTTGTTGGTACGGTTATGAAAGCGGAAAAATTGGCGGCAGCAATGGAAACCAGGGCTTTTAGAGCTTACCCTCAAAGGACGAGTTA
>CAZIRG010000237.1:0-2802 GCA_964541505.1 uncultured Syntrophomonadaceae bacterium
AAAACAAATGTCAAAATACCTAATATCAAAACCACAGCTAACTTGTGTTTGCATTTTTTAGGATTTCTATAATCCTTAATCTGTTCAAGCTGTTTTAATTATCGCTAGAAAACACCAGTATAAGCATGCCTTTTTATTCGTGCTTCAGTGTTGCCCCACCGGTGCTTTATTCGACTTTTTGAATGTGGTATGATAAAATAAAGTTATTGAAAAAAGGGGGGTAGGCTGTGAATACAGAACACATAAAAGAGATTATTAAAGCAGAATTGCCCATTATTTTGCGTAATGACAGCGAGGTTAAAAATAATAATAATTGTACTGCATAAAAAGCAGTTTGAGGATAAAACAAGTACCGCAGAAATACTTAAACATATATACATAAGCCAACTAACAATAGAAAAAGACACCAAACATGGTATACTGTTATTAAATTAAATAAATATGGTGATAAGAATAAACAAGGGTGATAAAATGCCAACAATAAGTATGTTTTACGGAATAATAATTAGGATGTATTGTGCCCCGGAAGAGCATAATCCTCCACATTTTCATGCTTATTACGGAGAGTATAAGGCTATAATAGATATAAATACATGTGAATTAAAGGAAGGAAAGTTGCCTAAAAAACAACTTAAGCTAGTTTTAGCTTGGGCTGAATTAAGAAAAGAAGAGTTGTTAGCAGATTGGAAATTAGCAATGAATAGCGAATTGCCGTTTAAAATAGAGCCATTGAGATAGGGGGTTGATTATATATGTATTTAGCAATAATAGATGTAAAATCCTTGGAAGATTATAAGCTTTTACTGACTTTTGAAAACCAAGAAAAAAGAGTATTTGACATGAAGCCGTATTTGAATAAAGGTATATTTAGAGAACTGAAGGATAAAAATCTATTTAGGTCGGTTAGAGTAAGTTTTGATAGTGTGCAATGGAGTAATGAAGCTGATATTGATCCTGAAATTCTTTACGAAAAAAGTGTAGCTTATCAGCAAAACCAAAGGGAGGGAACTAGGGGGGGGTCAGCCCTTGACAAGGGACATCGCATAAGGCATTTTCTCAGCAATTAAAAGTAATTTGTCCTAAGTCAAGGGCTGCTGACCCCTGACCCCCTGTGCTCTGATTAGTTGCCTACTTGCTATGTTTGCGAATCAAAACCAGGTTGCAGCAACTGATTAAGAGGTTAAGAGGTTAAGAGGTTAAGAGGTTAAGAGATTAAGAGATTAAGAGATTAAGAGATTAAGAGATTAAGAGGTTAAAAGGTTAAGAGAAGTAGAAAAACTCCGTAACCCCATGACCCCTTTTCGTCTCTTTATCTCTTTGTCTTTTCATCTCCTAAAAGGTTAAAATGGAAGCGCCAAGAGGGGTGTTATTTTTCATATTCCGAAAATTTTTAATAATGTAACGTTAACCTACTTCGCCCTACAGGAAGTATAGAAACGGCACTTGAGGTAGAAAAAAACCTGTGGTATACTAATAAAAGGTTAAAAGGTTAAAAGGTTAAGAGAAGTAGAAAAACTCCGTAACCCCATGACCCCTTTTCGTCTCTTTATCTCTTTGTCTTTTCATCTCCTAAAAGGTTAAAGGAGGTTTCTGAAATGGAAGCTGTTAAAGAAAGAATTGATACTGTTTTGGATCGTCTTTCCGGTGAGCATCTCTTTAGGGTTTTAGATTATGTTCAAAGACTGGAAGAAGCAGAGGAAACCTTGACTCCGGGAGAAGTTGTGATTTTGCAGAAGGCTAAGAAGGAGAAAAAAAAGTGGTTTCCTGTTACAGATTTAGAGCTGTTTATGGAAAATTGAGGTCTTTTTATCAGGTTCTCTTAAAATGAAACTGTTGTTCTCTTTTATGTATTGATTTAAGGAGAATGGCAGTTTCTTTTTTGGTATGCTATTTGACCAGCCTGCGGCTGGCAGTTTACAGTTAACAGTTGCCAGTTTACAGTAGTTTCGAAGCTTACGGCTTGACACGGTAAAACCGTCAACTTCAATTCGTAATTTAGGCTAGTACTCGTTTTTTAGTTTAAACTTTAGAACTTTTTTTGCTTGATATTACCCGAAATGACGGATTATTCGTTAGTATTATCTTGTTTTTTAACCTTAAATTTTCAAATTATGAATTGAAGAACCGTCAACTGATAACTGGTAATTTAGTCATCCTTGGGGTATAATGATTTAGGAGTGATTGATATTATGAACAAAGAGGAAAGCAGAAGAATGTCCGTGCAGCGAGCGGTAGAGTTGAAAGGGCGCATCGGCGAGTATTTAGACGCACGCCCCTCTGTTCCTACCGGCTTTTCTATGGCTGAGCAATATGCTGTAGCCAGAGAGAAGATTAGGAAGTTTATGGGAGCAACGGTAGAGGAGTGGCAGGATTGGCACTGGCAGGTCAAGAATCGTATCTCCGATGTAGACGTTCTGGCCAAATTTTTAAATTTGAGCCCAGAAGAAATTGCCCAGATAAAAGAAGTAGGGACGAGTTTCCGCTGGTCGGTATCTCCCTATTATCTAAGCCTTATGGATGCTGACGACCCTTCTTGCCCGGTCAGACGCCAGGCTATACCCTCGGCGGAAGAACTGCAAGGTGATTGTGGCAGCGAAGATCCTATGGGTGAAGAGTTTACTTCGCCTGCACCTCGTATTACCCGGCGTTATCCCGATCGTTTGATTATCAATGTTACCAACCAGTGCGCTATGTACTGCCGCCACTGCCAGCGGCGGCGTAACATTGGGGAAACAGATTTGCCTGCTTCCCGGGAAGAGCTGCAAGAGGCACTGGATTATATCAGGGACAATCCGGAAATCC
>CAZIRG010000238.1:0-2797 GCA_964541505.1 uncultured Syntrophomonadaceae bacterium
GTCCCCTTATCCTGTCTGGTCAGCCCCGCTACTGTAAAAAGCAAGGTTGTCTTGCCGCCACCGCTCGGTCCTAACAGCACATGAAATTCTCCCTGCTTAATTTCCAAATTTAAATTTTTCAGTACTGTCCGGTCGTTATAACTCTTGTAAATTTCCTTTAATACTACGCCCATTTCAAATTCCCCCTACACGTCCCCTGACCCGTGATTTGAATATTAGCAGCAACGTAAAAGAAAATACCACCAAAAGCAAAGCAATAGCAATTGAGGAGTTCATCTCCCCTGCCATGGCCTGCTGATAAATGGCCACGGTCATTGTTTCAGTTTTAAAAGGGATACCACCGGCTACCATAGAAGTGGCCCCAAATTCTCCCAAGGCTCTTGCCCAGGTCATGACCATACCTGCATAAATACCGTTTTTAGCCAGGGGAAGAAAAATTTTTCTAAACGTATAAAATTTGGAGGCCCCTAGGCTTAAAGAGGCCTTGATTACATTTTTATTTATTGCTTCAAATGCTTCCCTTGCTGATTTTATTAAGAACGGCATAGAGACAAAGAGTTGTGCCATTATAATTCCTTTTTTAGAAAACATTAGGTCAAAACCACTGTCCTTTAATATATTACCGAACATACTATCCCCCAACAGAATTAGCAGAGCCAACCCCGCAACTAGGGGAGGCATACAAACAGGAAGATCTACTAAGGTGTCGAGCATTTCTTTGCCCTTAAAGCTTTTCGTTGCCAGCAAATAAGCCACGGGAATTCCTAGACACACTGCTAGCATAACCACTAGCAGTGAGGTGACAAGACTTATTGCTATGGCTGAAAAAATCTGGGGGGAACTGAACTGGGTTGCCAATTCTCCTAATGAAGTGGCTGTAAAAAGAGCAAACAGGGGAAACACAATCAAACAGACAAAAATTCCGACCAGAAACGATATAACTAAATCAAAAAAATATCCTTTCATTTACTTTACCACCCCAAACCCATATTTTTTGAAGATCTCTTTACTTTCTTCAGACTCAAGATAACGGACAAATTGAACTGCTGCTGCTTGGTCCGCCAGCAAGCAAGCAGGAATGGAGACGCTAATATTATATTGCTCAGGAATATCAACAAGTCTTACCTTACCGGACTGAACAGCATTTGTTTCCCAGACAATAGCGGCATCAGCGTGGTTCTCCTCAATCCATAACACTAGTTGGGTTACTGTTGTACCCCTAGATACTACATTCATCTCTGATTCTTTAAGTCCTGCTTTTTTAAAAATTGCAGCAGAAGTCTCACCTATAGCCGCCGCCTTAATATCACCCAATACAATGCGGTTTTTCTGGTTAGTAAAATCTTCTAGGGAGTTCACCGTTGGGGACACTTTTGGGGTAATAATGACCGGTGTATGATAGGCAACAAGCGTATATTCTTCTAGATAGTCTTTTTCCTGTAAGATTTTTGCCCATCTCTCGCTCCCCGGTATAAAGATGTCAGGACTTTGTCCCGCCAATATTCTATTGCCCAGTCTGCCACTTCCCGCAAAGCTAAACACAACCCTTACCCCATATTTTTGCTCAAAATTTTCTCCTATTTCATTTAACGGCAGCCGTAGCCCAGCCCCAGCAAAGACAAGTATTTCTTTAGTTTCTTTGACCTCTCTCTCTTTGGGGGCACAAGCGGTCCATAAAGAAGTAAGGCAAACCAATAATACTGAAAATACTAGAAACAATGCTTTATATTTTTTTAAATCACTACCTGCTTTCATAATGACTCCTTTCACCGTAAAAGTATACTCGACAAGCTTATAAAGTCGTATTTCTTATACCAGTTACCAGTTAATCGTTATATAGCAAATTTGGAAAACCGTCTCCCGTAACCCCTGTCAACTGTAAACTGTAAACTGTAAACCGGTAGCGGTATTACATCAGCTAATTCTCGTTGACTCACGCTTATCGACAAATGCTAGTTTATGGCCTATCCCAGTATACCCACTGCATCAGCCCGGCACTGGCGGCAGTGCTGCATTTGTTTAATAATTGGTGCACATACTTGGCGAGCTTGGGCTAGCTGTTGCTTGGTCGGGGCAGTTAAAGCAGAAAACTCTGCCTGCGGGATAAGCGGCATAATATTCATCATATAAGCGCCGGCGTCCTTAACTGTTTTTGTTATTTCTTGCAAGTGCCGGTAATCATCGTTAACTCCCGGTATCAATACACAGTTAACCTTAACCACCATATTTTTTTTTACTGTTTCTTTAATACCTCTTAGCTGATTTTCCAAAAGAATTTCGGCTGCTTGCTCACCACTATATTTAAGTTGGGGATATTTTACCCAGGCATAAATATCTTTACCTATTTTGGGATCAATAGTATTCATGGTAACCGTCAGTGCAGTCACACCTAGTTTAGCCAGCTCAGCTGCTTTTTCCGGCAGTAGCAACCCGTTGGTAGAAATACATTTAGTCATCTGCGGAAATCGCTTTTGCACCAGCCGGAGAGTTTCAAAGGTAGCTGTATTAGCCAGCGGGTCACCGGGGCCGGCTATGCCCACTACCCGGATACGTGCATCTTTAGCAATAGCTTCCGCTACTCGTTTAACCGCTTGTGCCGGTTTTAGCACACTACTAGCTATCCCCGGTCGGTTTTCGTTGGCACAATCATATTTCTGTGTACAGTAATTACATTTTATATTACAAGCAGGAGCAACTGCCAGGTGTATGCGCCCAAAGTTATGATGTGCCGCTTTGTTAAAACAAGGATGCTCCTGAACTAACGTCTTTTTTTCACACATTGCTAATTCTCCCTTTT
>CAZIRG010000239.1:0-2795 GCA_964541505.1 uncultured Syntrophomonadaceae bacterium
TCCTGATTATCCTGAAACAGGTTATGGTTATATCTATTGCGGCAAGGAACTTGATTTGCTAGATGTCTATCCAGTAGAAAAATTTGTGGAAAAACCAGACCTGGCAAAAGCTGAAGAATATATCCGGGACTCTCGCTTTCTCTGGAACAGCGGCATGTTTATGTTCCAGATAGATAAACTAACAACTCAATACCGCCGTCACCTACCTGATTTAAGTACTTCTCTAGATAAAATTGATTATAAAACGTTTTCTAATCTGGCAACAGTTTATCAAGAAATATCTTCTGTTTCTATTGATTACGGTCTTTTAGAAAAATCAGAACAAGTAACCGTTATCTCGACAGATATTCCTTGGAGCGATCTGGGTAGCTGGGAAGCTTTTTACAAGATGTCTTCTAAAGACACTGCCGGTAACTATATTCAGGGTAATGTTATTAGTGTAGATACTAAACAAAGCCTAGTTATTTCTCGCTCCCGTTCTCGTTTGGTAACCACTGCTGGCATAAAAAACCTGGTGATCGTTGATACAGATGACGCCCTACTGGTTTGCAGCCAGAAAAAGTCACAAGATGTCAAAAAAATTGTAGCAGAACTTCAAAACAAAAACGCTCCAGAAACTAAGGTGCATACCACTGTTCATCGCCCTTGGGGCAGCTTTACAGTGTTAGAAGAAAAAGACGGACACAAGGTAAAACGTATTTCTGTCCATCCCGGCAAAAGACTCAGCCTGCAAAGCCATCAACATCGCTCCGAACACTGGATAGTAGTCAGAGGGGAAGCCAAAGTAACAGTGGATACAGAAATAATTTTACTTAAAATAGGGCAACATATATTTATCCCGGCTAAATCACGCCATCGTATGGAAAATAGCGGTAAAGAAATGCTAGAAATAATAGAAATCCAAACAGGTACTTACCTGGGGGAAGATGATATTCAACGCTATGAAGATGATTACGGGAGAATTGAGCAAGCAGAAAAAAAAGCAGCAACAAATAATAAAACAGCAAATTTTTATTCTAATTATACCAAGTGGCTAAACTTTACAGGGCTAGATATGAAAACTAAACAAGAGCTTGAAGCCATGCGAGAAGATCAAGCAGCTATCGAAGAACATTTTGGTGCCGAGCTTACTTTTGGCACCGGTGGACTACGCGGTATTATAGGTATTGGTCCTAACCGTATAAACATCTATATGGTACGAAAAGCTACTCAATGCCTGGCTAATTATATTAACGAACAATATTCCAAAACGCCATACCCTGCCACAAAAACCAAAAAACAACCAACAGTAGCTGTAGCCTACGATACACGCCATTACTCCTGCGAATTCGCCGAAGCAGCAGCCCTAGTGCTAGCTGCCAATGGCATCAAAACTTTTATTTTTGATAATCCGCGCCCCACCCCCGAGCTCTCCTTTGTATTACGTGAGCTAAAGTGTGCTGCCGGGATAGTTATCACAGCCAGTCACAACCCACCTTCATATAATGGCTATAAAGTCTATGGGCCTGACGGTGGGCAAGCAGTATCTCCCATGATAGATTACCTTATGAAAGCCATGTCCCAACTAGATATTTTTCGGGAAGTACGCACCATTTCTAAGGAAGAAGCTGAAAATAAAGGGTTATTGGAAATTATCAGTTCACAATTGGATCATCTCTATCTGGAAAAAATTCGTTCTCTTTCTCTAGCCAGGCCAAAACAAAAATTACGAGTCGTTTTCTCTGCCCTGCATGGAACAGGAGCCTGCTTTGTTCCCCAACTTTTGCAAGAAACAGGTTATATTGATCTAAAACTGGTAGAAGAACAAATGCAGCCAGATGGTTCTTTCCCCACTGTAAAAATCCCCAATCCCGAAGAATCAGAGACTTTAAGCCTAGCTCTAAACCTGGGCAAAGAGTATCAAGCCGACTTGGTTATGGCTACAGATCCTGATGCTGACCGCTTAGGATGTGCTGCCCGGGACGAAAACGGCAAATATCATTTTCTTACAGGCAACCAAATGGGTGCACTATTGACAAACTATATCCTGGAACGCAAGAAGAAACGAAAAGAACTGCCGGTAGATGGCATCATCGCCAAAACCATTGTAACCGGAGATTTAGGGAAAATGGTCGCTGCTTCTTATGGTATAAAAACTGTAGAAACTTTGACCGGCTTTAAATATATCGGAGAAAAAATTAAAGAATATGAAGTCAGAGGTACACCGACTTTTCTCTTTGGCTACGAAGAAAGTTACGGTTACTTAGCAGGAACTTTTGTGCGTGATAAAGATGCCATGATTGGTTCTTTGCTTATTGTTGAAATGGCTGCTTATTACCGGGAAAAAGGCAAAAATCTAATACAACTTCTTGAAACGCTTTCTCAAAAACATGGCTATTATCAAGAAGCCCTCATCTCTGTACCATTAAAAAATAATGCTGAAAAAAATAAACTAACCCGACTTTTTGACAAATATCCACCACAAGTAGCCGAAATGAAACTACTGGAGAAAAGAGACTATTTCCAGCGAAAATCCTGGGAGATAACTAATACCGGTTATGTCTTTAAAGAAAATCTAACCCTGCCGCGCTCAGAAGTTCTCTATTACAAATATACCGACGGCTCCTGGTTCTGCATCCGTCCCTCAGGCACAGAACCTAAAGTTAAAATTTACTTTTCTGTTTTAGGTAAAAGTAACCAAGAAGCCAGCAGCAAGCTGGCAAAACTGAAAGAAGCTGTTCTGTCCATATTGGAAAAAAAGGAATAATAATTCCGAACGAATAATTCCGGGGACACCATACTTAATTGCCGCCAAA
>CAZIRG010000240.1:0-2785 GCA_964541505.1 uncultured Syntrophomonadaceae bacterium
GGTAAAACTGTTTTATTAAGGTGCATAAATGGGTTAACTGCTCCAGACAGTGGAGAAGTGTTTATTAAAACAGGTGAGAGCATGCAAAAAATTAACGGTCAAAGTAATAAAGAATTGCGTCAGGTCAGGCAGCGTGTGGGAGTGATTTTCCAAAGTTTTAACTTGGTTAAAAGGCTTAGTGTGCTTGAGAATGCGATGACAGGACGATTGGGGCAAATCAATACCCTGCGCAGCTTGTTTTACGGCTTTACCAACCAGGAAGTAGAAATGGCACTAGAAGCTTTGCAAAAAGTAGGTGTAGAGCATTTAGCTGAGCGTCGTGCTGAAACTTTGAGCGGCGGAGAAATGCAGCGCGTAGCCATTGCTAAAGCTCTCATGCAGCAACCTTGCCTACTTCTTGCCGATGAACCGGTCGCAAATTTGGATCCTAAAACAAGTGAACAAGTGCTTGATTATTTAAAACCTTTACTGCAGGATATGGCTATTTTAGGTGTTTTTCATGCACCCAATATTATCCGCAAATATTGCACCCGGGCTATTGCTATTAAGGATGGCCTGGTAGTTTATGATGGTAGCCCTGATTTGTCCGAAAGTGACTTAGAGTATATTTATGGGGAACATCCTAGAGAGTGTGACCTAGCACCAATTGGTAAAAGTGCTTGAGGTTGCTGCAGTTGTCAGGTTTACGGTTCACGGTTCTCCAACCTTGAACCCGTGTAATTACTAAATACGATATGAGGAGTTTGCTTAAATGACAGGATTGAAGCGGTATCAAAAATATCTTTGGCCCACAATGGTGTTCATCTTGCTTTTCTGGGGCGGATTGGAAGTCTGTCGGGCTGATTGGGCAACTTTACTGGCAGGGTTGCCGCAAGGGTTAGAGTTGCTTGGTCATATGCTGCCGCCGGACTGGGGGGCCTTTGCTCATTTAGTGGCTCCTGCTTTGGAAACAGTGCAAATAGCTTTTGTAGGCACGGTTTTAGGAGTTGTGCTGGCTGTATTTATTAGTTTTTTTGCGGCTGACAATATCAATCCCTATAGATTGATACGTGAAGTGACTCGCAGTATGCTTTCGGCAGAAAGGGCTTTGCCTGATTTGATTGTTATTTTACTTTTTGTGGCTATTGTTGGGTTAGGACCATTCCCGGGCGTGATGGCATTAGCTGTCAGTTCCATTGGTATGTTGGGTAAACTGTTTGCTGATTCACTGGAAGAAATAGACCCTAAACCATTGGAAGCGCTTGAAGCGGTGGGAGCAACGAAAACGCAGGTAATACGTTATGCAGTGTTGCCGCAAGTGCTCCCCTCATTTATTGCCAATATTTTGTTTAGATTTGATGTTAACATTCGTATGTCTATCTTTTTAGGCGTGGTGGGAGCGGGTGGTATTGGTTTTAATTTAATCATTTCCATGAGATTAATGGAATACAGGGAAACTATGGCTGCTATAATGGTGATTTTAGTTTTAGTGATTACTTGCGAGAAAGTTTCTGATTTTCTCAGACAACAAGTAATAGGGCAAGGGGTGTTGAAATAATGCTGGCGCTACAAACAATGAAGAACAGAAAAAAGTGTCCCTATCAGCGATATTACCAGAAATATTTTTGGGGTGGTAGTATTTTTGTCTTGCTTTTAGCCTGGAGTATTATTGATTTAGGTATTAGCCCGCATTTATTTTGGGAAGGCTTGCCACATTTTTTTAGATTAGTGCGGGAGATGATTCCCCCTAATATGACCGTACTGCTTAGTGGCAGGGTATGGTGGTCTGTACTAGAAACTATGTCTATGGCTTTTGTGGGTACAGTTCTGGGGGCGATAATGTCTTTTGGTCTGAGTATGTTGGCAGCAGGTAATTTAACGTCATCACGGCCAATACGCGAAATAGCTAAAGGTATAATGGCAGCGGAACGGGCAGTGCCTACACTGATAATTATTTTACTGTTGGTCGTAGTTGTCGGACTAGGCCCTTTTCCAGGTCTGGTTGCTATTGCCGTGGGATCTATAGGTATGCTGGGTAAATTGTTTGCGGAAGCGATAGAAGACGTGGATCCCAAGCTAGCAGAATCACTGGAATCGGTTGGGGCAGGTAAATTACAGGTGATACGATATGCGGTACTGCCGCAAGTAATACCGTCTTTGATTGCCAACACTTTGTATAGATTTGACATCAATATTCGCGTAGCCGTACTTTTAGGCGTAGTCGGTGCCGGGGGGATTGGCTTTGATTTACACTTAGCCATGAGTTTGTTTAGATATGCCGAGGCCTTAGCGATAACGGTAGTAATCCTGGTCTTGGTTTTAGTGGCAGAAAAAGCTTCGGATGCTCTCAGGAAAAAAATCATCGGACAGGAGTTGTTAGCGTGACTATTTCTTTGCAGGTATGTTTTGGTAGTAAAGAAAGAACTAAAGTACTGGAGCAATGCACTCTGGATAGTTTACAATCCTGGGTGACCAAGATTAAAGAAATAGGAGAAGTAAAAATAATTAAAGCTGCCCAAGCAGGGTTGGTAATGATGCGTGCTAGGGATGCGGTAGCAGAACAAATTTTTAACTTGGGCGAAGTACTTGTTTCTGAATGTACGGTGATGCTTGATAAACAAACAGGCTACGGTCTGGTTATGGGCAACCAGCCGGAACGAGCAGAAGCCATGGCTATTCTTGATGCTTTATTTTGCAATTCAGAGGCAAAATGGACACGGCTACTTGCCGAGATGCAATTATGGCTAAAAAAACAGGTGCAATTGCAAAAAAAAGAACAGCAAAAAGAGTTTCAGCTTATTGAGCG
>CAZIRG010000241.1:0-2783 GCA_964541505.1 uncultured Syntrophomonadaceae bacterium
TTTATGGTTGAGATATCTCCAACACGGTGATGGTCTATGATTTCAAGAATATTGGCCTGTTCGATACCTGGTACAGCTTGTGAAATTTCATTGTGGTCTACTAAAATTACCTGTTTTTGAATCGGATTAAGCAGATCACTTCGAGTGATAATCCCAAATAGGTACCTGTCTTCATCTACTACCACAACGCAGCGAGTTTCTGACTCTAATATATGTTCTTTAACCTCTTTGACAGTTGTTTGTATCCCAACTACAGGTACTTGCGGAGACATTACACGAGAAACAGGCGAGCAAAGATTTACTAACTGGGCTGTAGCAAAAGTTCGATGCGGAGAACTGATAATTAAAACACCGTGTTGCTGAGCTAGTTCTAGTATTTCCTTGCTGACAGAATAATCCCCGGTGATAACCAAAGCTTTGCAACCAGCCTTAATGAGATCTCTTTGCACGTCGGTTCTGTCCCCTAAAATAGCAATCCCACCTTGCTCTAACCGGTTAGAAATCGTTATTCTTTGTGCAGCAGCTACAAAAACGTTTCCAGAAAGAACAGATATTTTACCAGTATTTGTTATAACCTTTCCCTGTAAAGCAGAGACAAGCAAGCTTAACCGCACAGGATCAGCAGAAAGACCTTCAATATCCAACTGTTCTGCGTAGAAGACAGCTAGCTTCAAGACATCTAGAACCCCTAGCAGTTTGCTGTCAGCGTCTACTACAGGCAAAATGCGTAAGTTTTTGTTTCTGATTAAACGAATGGCATCTAAAACAGACTGCTCCGGCAAGATGAAAATAGGTTTGCTGTAATGCATGTCATCTACGGTGGCAGCTACGCTTTCCATAAGCAGTGGTGGCTCTAAGCCAAATCTTTCCAGCACATAACTTGTTTCTTGATTTAATTTGCCGACTGCACAAGCAACGTAGAGCTGTTTTTCATCCAATCTATTTTTGAAGTAAGCATAACCGATAGCTGCACAAACACAGTCGGTATCAGGAGAGCGATGACCAATAACTAGGATACGATTTTTTTTGTTCATAGCAACATTCCTCCTTAAAGATAAATCACCCGTATCTTGTTTTCAACTAAGAATATTAATTTTTTTCTGCAATTAACAAACAAAAAAAGTATAACAGAAAACCTTTAAGAAAAAATTAAAAATATGTAAAGATTATATAAAGATTACCTGCGTCTGGTGTTATACTGGCGCAAACAAAAAACTAACATTTGTCGATAAACGTTAGTCAAGAGAAATCCTATAAGATCGCTTTGTCCTTTCTGCGCCGCTATAGAACAAATCCATCATTGTTGCGATACTTTTGTCTGGTAAGCTGCAGGGATGAATTGAAATAACTTTAAATACTCCAGATGCTTTATCAGCATCATTGTTTCCCAGACCCGAACCCACGGATGTGATAAGAATTTCTTTTTATAGAAAAGGCCGTAATTGCTGATTTCAGAAAAATCTAATCCATCTCCTATGAGTTGCAATATTCGATCGTGTCTTTCTTCGATTGTGGCCAAAAACCCACTCAAATATTTAATAAAATCTTTTCTTTCTAGTACTACCGGATCATGGGCAGTAACAAAATAATCGGCTATAATACTTTTGATCTTTTCAGCACTTTCAACCAATTCCTGAATGTCGCTGTCCTCACCACCATACCATGGTCCCCATTCTGCTAATACATTGTAATCGCTCACATAGCAAAGCAAAACGCTCGGGAAATAGAAACAACACATGCTGTCTGCATGGCCTGGTATATGCATGATCTCAATTGATTCTGAGCCAAGAGATAAGACGTCTCCGTCAGAATATGTAGCAGAGACTTTGCCAATAGAACTGTAAAAACTTCTGTCATAAGTAAACGATTCATCATTGTCGGGTATTTCTTTTTCCCGGTTTAGAATTCTTATCAGGTTTCTAATCCAGAACTCGCCCTGTATGCGCAACGCACCATACTTTTCAGCAAACTTGAATACATCACTCATCGCGTCTTTGTCGTATTCATGAACCTGAATACACGCGTTCTTAAACAGATAATTGTACCTTATATGATCAAAAAGGTAATGCGAATTGACCACTCGAACAATCCTCTCGTTTGCTAGGCACTGCAAGGTTTCAAGACCAGCAGCGGGATCAATCAGTGTTCTGGTCTTGTCTTTTACATAGATACTATTACAGTATGGATACCGGCTGTTTTTCTGTCCCCAGATAATGTTTATTTTCCCCAGACGTGTGCTTTTTGCTATCATTTTTGTCGCTCTCCTTTCTGCTGACCAAGTGACCCATCTGCCTTCATCTCCATCCTTTAAACTGACAACGACTGGATAGATTCATCAAACGTTGTTATTTGCTCACAGCCATTCTCGGTTATAACAAAAGTATCTTCTATTCCTAAGGCTCCGTCGTGAAAAATAAATTTGGGCTCTAGAGCAAATACCATTCCAGGCTGCAGGATAATATCATAATTGCGAGCAATGACAGGCAGTTCATCTAACTCAATACCAACCCCGTGCCCTCCGTACTGCACCCTGATGACCATTTTGGCGAAAAACTGACTCCAGTTGTCCCGCAAGTTCAAGCTCTGAAACTCCCTCTTTTAAGAAATCGCCAACCCGGGAAAACATAGTGTGGTTTAGTGTTGCAGCTTCTTTCAGCCTTTCAATTTCATATGAACTTTTTATCATCCTGATTTCCCGAATTATTTTTGAGATATCTATAATTTTAGCGGGATTCAACATATTTTTGTACTTTAAGTACAGATTTGTCGGCAAGATATCTAAC
>CAZIRG010000242.1:0-2767 GCA_964541505.1 uncultured Syntrophomonadaceae bacterium
GAGGTTAAGAGGTTAAGAGGTTAAGAGGAGGAGCATTTGACCTAGTAGTGTCTTAACCTCGTAAGTGGGTCAGTTTTGTAGCAAAGATAATAAAAAAATAATAAGAAACTTTTGCTGTGAAACTGTAGACGACTAAGTAATTTTTGAAAGGGGAGTAGAAGAAAATGGAAGTAATTGCGCCGTTAGAAGGTAAGGTTTTGAAGCTGCATGTGTCAGTGGGGGATAAAGTGGAGGTGGATGACGAGATATTAGTTTTGGAAGCCATCAAAATGGAAACACCTATATATGCTGATGAGGGAGGCACTATAACTGAAATTAGAGTTAAGGAAGGCACTACTGTAGAGGAAGGTGCTGTACTGCTGGTAATTGGTTGATTTTTTGGCTCATATTAGCAAGGGAATATAATCGTACTTTTCAGCTATGGATTTTTTAGAACTTAAAAACCCAATCTGTGTTCATCTGTGTCTATCCGTGGTTCGTTACCTTGAATGAACTGTTATTAGAAAATGGTCAGTTCATGAGTTTGGTGAGTACAATTTCAGTGGTATAAAAAAGGAGATGGTAAATAATGCCTAGAAAACAAACTCCTTTGCGTCCGTATTTTGAAAAAATGCCGGATGTAGGGAGAGCTCTTAGAGAAGGCGAGATCAGGCGTACTAAAAAGAATGTTGCGGCTATTAAAGAACAAGAAGTCTTGATAGCAGAGGCTGTTGAAAAAGTTAAACTTGCCGGTATGCCAGCTGAAAAAATTCATAAAAGGGGTCAGATGACAGTTTACGATCGTTTGGAATACCTAATTGACCCCGGCACCTGGAGACCGTTGCATACCTTGTATAACCCGAAAAATAATGATGAAGGATGCACAGGGGTAGTAGACGGTTTAGGGAAGATTGAAGGGAAATGGGCTGTAATTATTGCTTTTGACAACAAGGTGATAGCTGGTGCCTGGATTGCCGGTCAGGCAGAAAACATACTGAGAGTAACTGATTTGGCCAAGAGGCTCAATATTCCCTTGGTCTGGCTTACCAATTGCAGTGGTGTTAAGCTGGCTGAACAGGAACGAATTTATGCTGATCGTAGAGGTAGCGGAACTTGCTTTTTCCGCCATGCGGAATTAAATCAGCTGGGTATACCTATTTTAAATGCTATTTACGGCACTAACCCGGCTGGTGGTGGTTACCAAGGTATTAGCCCTACTATTTTGTTGGCACATGAGGGAGCCAATATCGCAGTAGGTGGAGCAGGAATAGTAAGTGGCATGAGCCCGAAAGGTTTTTTTGATCTGGAAGCTGCTCAGCAATTAATCGAAGCCACCAAAAAATTCAAAGCCAAACCACCCGGACGGGTTGAGACCCATTTTGATGCTACTGCTTATTTCAGGGAGGTCCATGAGACTGAAAAAGGAGTTTTAGACGGTATCAAGGAGTATATGCAGCGTTTACCTGCCTATGACCCCTTAGTTTTCAGAGTGGCTGAGCCTGCGGAGCCTAAATATCCGACAGAAGATTTGAATCATATTATTGAAGCCGAGCAGAAAAGACCATACGATGCTTTACAGGTCCTGGCACGTCTGACGGATAACAGTGAATTTATGGAATATAGATCTGACTATGGTCCGGAGGTTTTTACCGGTATAGCTAAAGTAGATGGGTTTTTGGTTGGTGTTATTGGTAACAGGCAGGGAGCATTTCCTAACTATCCGGAATATGCCAAAGGTGCTTATATAGGAGTTGGGGGTAAGCATTATCGCCAAGGACTCATTAAACAGAGTGAATTTGTAACCCTGTGTGCTCGGGATAATTTACCGATTATTTGGTTGCAAGACACTACTGGTATAGATGTTGGAGATATTGCTGAAGAAGCAGAACTCTTGGCGCTGGGTCAGAGTTTAATTTATTCTATCGAAAAGACTGATTTGTCGATGATGTGCATTATTTTACGGAAAGGTGCCGCCGCAGCTCACTATATTATGGGAGGACCGCAGGCTAATAAAAATAATGCTTTTACCTTGGGTACACCACTTACTGAAATCTATGTTATGCATGGGGAAACAGCGGCAGCAGCAGCCTATTCCAGAAGACTGGTTAAGGAGCAGGATGCAGGGCGCGACTTAGAGCCTGTCATTGAAAAAATGAACGAGATGACCAAGAGCTACTACGATAAGTCCCGTCCGGTATTTTGCGCCCAGACCGGGTTGGTAGATGAACTAGTCACCTTACCCGACTTGCGCAAATATATTGTTGCCTTTACAAATGCCAATTATCAAAATCCTAAATCTATTACCCCAATACACCAGATGATTTTACCCAGGAGTATAAAAGGATAGGAAGTTAGTGACTCAGTGACTCAGTAGGTCAGTAGGTCAGTAGGGAACGAAGAACGGAGAGTCAGAAATCCTCTTTCCTGCTTACTATCCATCTCGTCGTCTCTGTTAATACTCTCTTGCTCGTCGTATTAACTTACTGACTTACTGGTAGCCGTAGGCTGACTGACTCACTGACTCACTCATCCAAGAGGTTAGAGCGGTTGTATGGTTTTATGAATATTTGAAATTGGGAACTAAATAGGAACCACGACCCGTAAACTGTAAACTCGTCTTCGAAAGGAGAGGTTGAGATGACTGTTAGCAATTGTTGCTGTAGCAACAACAATCCAGAATCTGGATGTATTGAACTTCCGGGAAAAAAATCGCAAGAATTATTTGCCTTGCGGGAGAAGTATGTAGCCCGGGGGCCTTATAATATCACTCCTTTGTTTGTGGAAGAAG
>CAZIRG010000243.1:0-2756 GCA_964541505.1 uncultured Syntrophomonadaceae bacterium
AACTGTTAAATAATACCTCTGGTTTCCTTTGGTAATACAAGCAAATTGTCTTAAGTATGCTATTAGCATTAGTACTGTTAGAATAATTATTCTAGTTAATTCATTTTGGTATGTCAAGGAAAATTTTATGATCTTGTTATTGTCTCACCCATTTCCACATTTCTTTTATATCTATTCCTTTTCCATACATCAGCATCCCTGTTTTAAATATTTTACCAGCAAGTTTAGCCATAATCATTGTAGATACTAATAACACTAACAGCGGAAGGATAATTTCAAGCAAACTCAATTCAAGAAGTGTCATTCGCAAAATCATCACTACCGCTGAAGTAAATGGTATGTAGCTAGCTACTTGTGCTACTGTCCCTTCTGGATTCATCACAACAGGAGTTACCAAAAAAACAGGAATTATAGGAACCATCATAACTATTCCTTGAAAATTCCCCGCACTTTGAATATCATCCATTGTTGATCCTAAGCCAACATATAAAGCAGATGAAATTAAATATCCTAGTAAAGCAAAAGTAAGCAACAGGGGCAGCTCAGGGACAAAAATATAAAAGAACAATTGATGAAAAGAAATTCCAATTTTTGCAAACACACCCAGAACATACATGATAATTACACCATATACAGCATATACTGCTATTTGCACAAGCCCTGATAAAAAATTACCTATTATTTTTCCATACATAAGGCTAGCTGCAGATACTGAAGAAAGAAGTATTTCAACCATTTTATCGCTTTTATCTGCCATGGCACTTTGCATTGTTGTCATACCACTAAATAGAATCATAAAATACACTAACATGGCAAACCCTGGAGCCGCCCATTTCCTGATGGCACTCGCCGCTTCCTCTTCCCTCACCCCAAAAAATGACTGCTCTAATTCTGGAGGTGCTGGAGGTGGTTGAAGTAAGTCACCGTCTTCCCCAGTACCCCTTGGCACCTCAGCCCCCTCTGGCAACGCTTCTGCCCTCTCTGACAACACTTCTGCCCTCTCTCCAGATGGCAAAGATGGCAAAGCGCTAATACTGTACCCGGCAATAATTTTAGCAGCGCTGGCAAAATCAACATTAAACTTAGCAAGTTCAAAATGCATTAGCGTTGTCTCTAGAGCATCTCTAAATTCCCACGGCACAAACAGATTGGGTTTCTCTGTAACTATAAAAGCCTCTCTTTTTTCAAATATTTCATTCGTTAGATGCAGATAACCGGCATTTAGGTTATTCCTTATTAATTCCTCTAAGTCACCTTTGCTTCCTACGTGTTTTTGCAAGGTTAGATTTTCAACGTCACCTACTGTTTGAGATAACGCCTCAAAAATTCCTATCTCATCCATTACGTATATATGTGTTATCGCATAATCATCTTCTACATCCCCGCCTATTAGTGGTGGTAACATTATAGCCAAGGCCATAATTATTGGTGTTAATATAAGAGAAATAACAAAAGATTTATTATATGTAAGCTTTTTAAATTCCCACCACGCAACTTTAACTGCATTTTTAATTGTTTTCTTTCCTATCAATTTCATAAACTTATCCTCCAATTCTATTTGCTTTCTACAGTTTTAATAAAAATATTGTGAAGTGAATCTCTTTTAACGGCAACTTCTTCAACCTTTAGGTTATCCGGCAATTTCTTAAGAAATTGAATAGGATCAACTGTTTTTTCAAGATATAAAGTCGTAGAAACCCCATTTTGCACTAGTTTTTCTACGCCTTCTAAATTTTTAAGTATATCCTTAACATCTTCTTCGCTTGAAATTTCACATTTAAAACTCCCGAATTCCCTCTTAACGTTTAAAAGAGTGTCATGTATAACCTTTTCTCCTTTGTGAATCATAAATATATTGTCACACATATGCTCAACTAAATTCATCTGATGAGAAGAAAGCAAAATAGCAGCACCCTCTTTCGCTAAATTTCTAACTTCTTCTCCAAATACATCTTGACTTACAGGATCTAGGCCAGAAAAAGGCTCGTCCAAAATTAAAATAGCCGGCTTATGAAGTATTGCCCCTATAAACTGAACTTTCTGGGCCATTCCCTTAGAAAGTTCTTTTATCTTCACCTTTTCTTTTCCAATTAAATTGAATTTCTCAAGATATTCTGAAATTCCTTTTCGTGCTTTTTCTTTCGGATATTCTTTAAGACTTGCCAGATACAACAACATATTCATAACTGTAATGTCTTTATATAGACCTCGCTCCTCTGGCAAATACCCTATTTTAGGCAAATAGTTTTCATTATCCTCAAAATTAAATTGTATTTCACCAGAATCCGGTTTAATAATATCCATAATACTTCTGATTACCGTAGTTTTCCCCGCACCATTAGGTCCAAGAACACCAAGAATTTCACCTTTACGAACCTCGAAAGATATCTGATTCACAACTGTTTTTTGGGCAAACTTTTTCGATATCTCTTTAACACTTAGCACTGTTTCCATGCTTTCAAACTCCTTCTTTTGTATTCATCCAGGAAGCTCTCATCAATTCTCGCCAATTATTAACTAACAACCAGCAACTGATAACTTAGTAATCCTTACCAATATAGTTACATTAAAATTCAATTACTTTACCTTGCTAAATATAGCTGGCAAACTGAACGTAAAACTACTACCCTCTCCCGGCGTACTTTCTGCCCAGATACGACCGCCGTGCGCTTCTATAATCTGCTTGGCGATAGAAAGACCCAAGCCCGTACCGCCCTTCACACTGGAGCGGGCTTTATCCCCACGATAAAAACGGT
>CAZIRG010000244.1:0-2755 GCA_964541505.1 uncultured Syntrophomonadaceae bacterium
TCAGCTACAATTGCTTCTGTTGTCAGGAACATAGCTGAGATACTAGCAGCATTTTGCAGTGCAGAACGTGTAACTTTAGCAGGATCTACAATGCCGGCGTCAATCATGTTGACATATTCACCAGTCAATGCATTCATACCTATTCCTGCTGGCTCTGATTTCAGCTTCTCAACAATTACTGAGCCTTCTAGGCCAGCATTGAAAGCTATCATCCGCACAGGCTCTTCTAATGCTTTTATGATAATTTTAACACCCGTGGCTTCGTCTCCAGCAAGTTCGATATCAGCTAAAGACGGCAGAGTAGCCAAATAAGCAGAACCGCCGCCGGGGACAATACCTTCTTCTACAGCAGCCCGGGTAGCAGAAAGAGCATCTTCAATACGCAATTTCTTTTCTTTGAGCTCTACTTCTGTCGGTGCTCCTACCTCAATTACAGCAACTCCACCAACGAGTTTTGCTAGACGTTCCTGTAGTTTTTCTTTGTCAAAGTCAGAGGTAGTTTCCTCAATCTGAACCTTAATCTGGTTGATTCGTTTCTGAATGTCTTCTGTTTTACCGGAACCATCAACCAAGACTGTTTCTTCTTTGGAAATTCTTACCTGACGAGCTTTACCCAACATATCCAACTCAACATTTTTCATTTCCAGTCCTAAGTCTTCAGAAATAACCTGACCACCTGTCAGTATAGCTATATCTTCCAGCATAGCCTTGCGACGATCACCAAAACCAGGCGCTTTTACTCCCACGCAAGTGAAAGTACCGCGCAACTTGTTAACTACCAAAGTAGCTAGGGCTTCTCCCTCAATGTCTTCCGCAATTAACATCAATTGCTTGCCCTGCTGGACAATTTTTTCCAGTAAAGGCAAAATGTCTTGCACATTGGTTACCTTTTTATCAGTAATCAAGATGTAAGGGTTTTCTAAGAGTGCTTCCATTTTTTCTGCATCTGTCACCATGTAAGGAGAAATATAACCACGATCAAACTGCATTCCTTCTACCACTTTTAAGTCTGTAGTAAAACCTTTTGATTCTTCCACTGTAATAACGCCGTCTTTACCTACTTTGTCCATAGCTTCGGCAATCAACTCACCGATGGCGCTATCATCAGCCGAAATAGCAGCTACTTGAGCAATAGCTTCTTTGCTGTCAATTTTTTTGCTCATCTTTTTAATTTCCTCTACAGCTACTTCTACAGCCTTATGAATACCATTTTTTAGAATCATTGGGTTGGCTCCGGCAGCAATGTTTTTTAGACCTTCTCGAATAATCGCCTGGGCCAAAAGAGCAGCTGTAGTAGTTCCGTCTCCGGCTACGTCTTGAGTTTTAGTTGCTACTTCTTTTACTAACTGGGCGCCCAAATTTTCAAATGGGTCTTCTAGTTCTATTTCTCTGGCAATAGTTACACCATCATTAGTAATAAGTGGTGCCCCAAATTTTTTGTCCAAAACCACGTTACGCCCCTTAGGTCCTAAGGTGACCTTTACTGTATCTGTCAGCTTATTTACGCCTTTTTCCAAAGCAGAACGTGCTTCTTCACGAAATAATAAATCTTTGGCCATGTTTTTTAACCTCCTTAAATATTGTATTTTTTAGCTGCGAAGAGCTAGAATATCATCTTGTCTTAAAATCAAATACTCTTGGTCATCTACCTTAACTTCACTACCTGCATACTTAGAGAATATTACCTTGTCGCCAACTTTTACTTCCAGGTCAATCTTGGTTCCATTATCCAGAACTTTTCCCGTACCTACGGCCATGATCTCCCCTTCTTGGGGTTTTTCTTTAGCCTTCTCAGGCAAAACGATACCACTAGCTGTTTTCTCATCAGCTTCCAATACTTTAACGACTACCCTGTCCCCTAACGGTTTGATATTCACTACAGTTCCCTCCTTCGATTAGTTAATTTTATGTAGTTTTTAATTATTGTTAGCACTCACCAGCTGAGAGTGCTAACAACTACGTACCTATATTACCTAAATTTATTTGTGAAAGCAAATGACTAAAATCAAGATAATCCGCCTTCAGGAGTCATCCATGAGCATTGCTGAAAATTTACCCTTCCTTTCTTTATTTATCTCCTATTTCCTTTATATTCTACTCCACTATATTATTACCAATAAAAGTATCTTTTTATACAAAAAAAATCAACGGGCACAATCGTCAGTTTTACCCTGTATGAGTTGTATAGCGTGGGGAAGAGCAGGCTTTACTACTTCCAAACATTCCTTGACAGCCTTAGGGCTGCCAGGCAAGTTAATAATCAAAGTCTTGCCACGCAATCCACAAACTGCCCGGGAAAGCATACCGTGAGGAGTTTTCTTGATACTTTCCCGACGCATCTCTTCCATTATGCCGGGAACTTCCTTTTCGATAACCTCTAATGTTGTTTCGGGAGTAATATCCCGGGGTCCAAGACCTGTTCCACCAGTAGTAATAATCAAGTCATATCTTTTTCTGTCAGAAAAGAAAAGTAATTTTTCTTTTAACAACTGCTCGTTATCAGCAATAAGCACGTAGTCACCCACTTGCCCCCCCAATAAAGCCACAAACTCTTGAATAACCCTTCCACTTAAATCTTCTCTCTCCCCCCGGGAGCCCTTATCGCTTAAAGTAATAATAGCCGCCGTAAACATAATTTCACCTTCTTTCACCAGTGACTGAGTGACTAAGTGACTGAGTGACTGAGTAAGTCAGTAATGGTTAGACTCCATTACCCACAGCACCGTCAACTGTCAACTGACTCACTCGGGCAACC
>CAZIRG010000245.1:0-2749 GCA_964541505.1 uncultured Syntrophomonadaceae bacterium
TTCTTTCTGCTATTTCCACCTTGTGGCTTGAGTACCAACGAGGCGCAATTTGGTTATGCTGTATCCTGCTAGGAGAATTATCTTCTAGATGCTGTATTATCCTTCCCCCGCTCACTACAGCCAGCACCTGTGCTCCACGACAAATCCCCAAAACAGGTTTATTTACACGTAAAGCCTCCAGGATTAATGCTAGTTCGAAAGCATCCCGTTTTGGATCTATTTCTCCCAAAGACGGATGAGGATTTTCTTTCAAGTAAAAAGAGCCCAGATCTCCTCCACCACTTAATAAAACTCCTTGAAGTACAGATAAAACTTCCGGCGCTTTATCTGGCGGCAAGTTGGGCAAAACCAGTGGTAGTCCTCCGGCTGCTAAAATAGCTTCAATATATTTTAAACCTAACCAGCCGACTTCTTTTTTATAGTCAACACCAGAAGTAATTCCAATTACAGGCAAACATGAACACTCCCTTTTCTTTCTACAAAAATTTGTTTTTGGACAAAACAAAAAACGCAACCTTGCCAGATTACGTCTGGGAAAACAAAAAAATAATTAAAAATCTATAAACCAAGGCTAATTTTTAAACTTTCATCTACCCTTAGCATCATTCTAGAATCAAGTTTTGCTATTTTTTCTTGAAGTCGTTGTCTATCAATTGTCCTGATTTGCTCCAGCAATACCACAGAATCTTTTTCCAACCCATATCTTGCAGCATCAATTTCAACATGCGTGGGCAACTTGGCTTTATCAATCTGAGAAGTTATAGCAGCAACAATGACTGTAGTACTGTACCTGTTTCCTGTATCATTTTGAATAATTAAGACAGGGCGCACTCCTCCTTGTTCGGAACCAAGCACTGGATTTAAATCAGCATAAAAAATAAACCCTCTTTTTATATCCACAAATTCTACTTCCCATTTCCCAAAATCGCACCCAACCTCTAATTTTATCCCTTTAGCCTTAGTCTTTTTACCTTAAACATCATTCCCTCAACCACCGCCAACTGTTAACAGTTAATTATAACTGTTAACTGGCAAAAAATCTGTATCTCTCGTCTCCCGTTCAACTTCCAACCTCTCAGACTACACCAACACTCGCTGGAAGTCTCACCAGCTGCCACCTTTATCAGAACTCGTAAATCTTGCTCGGACTTCTGACTTAGCTGCCGCTATCGCTAGAACTCGTTAGACACCGCCCAAGCGTCCAACCACCAGAGATCTTACTGCTTCCCACACATCAACTTCGTTTTCTGCTTCGAAAGCTTCATTAGCTAGTTTTAAGTTCAATTCACCCATCTCCAGATACCCGTTCTCTAGTTCGTCAATAGTCTTCCTTTTTCTTATTTCTTGCAGGTATAAATACATAGCTTCCCTTACAAATTCACTACGAGTTCTTTTTTCTACAGCAACTGCTCCGTCAACTTCTGCCAACAGATTGCTAGGTAGGCTAATTCCAATTCTTTTTGTTTCAGGCATAGCAGCACATCCCCTTTAAGGTTTAAGTTAATTAGCTTCAGTCATATAACTACGCGGAACACGTTTCCCTATGGAACACAAAATCTCATAATTAATAGTATTTAAGGTTGTTGCTACTTCTTCTACTGTAATTTTCTCCTCGTTCTGAGAACCATAAACTATTACCTCATCCCCTTCCTTAGCTTCAGGAATATGATTTATCTTAACCAAAAATTGGTCCATGCATACCCGCCCGACAATAGGTGCTCTTTTGCCTCTGATAAGCACTTCTCCCCTGTTAGAAAAAGAACGGCTGTAACCGTCTGCATAACCTACTGGAATAGAAGCGATTCTGGAAGTTTCTGTTGTTACATAGGTGGAGCCGTAACTGATAGTTGTTTGTGGCGGCACTTCCTTGATAAAAGAAATTCTGCTTTTCAAAGTTAAAAGAGGTTTCAATGAAATTTTGTCTTTGATATTAGCGGCAACTTCCGCTGACGGGTAATGACCATACATGCTTATTCCTAGACGCACCATATCCAACCAAGCTTCAGGTGTTCCCAAAGTAGCTGCACTGTTGGCAGCATGTTTTAAAAGAGGACAAATATTTCTCTTTTGTAAGGCAATCAACAAATTTTTAAAATTATTTAACTGTTTAAGGGCAAAAGTTTTATCTTTTTCATCCGCTGTAGCAAAATGAGTATAGATACCTGTTGCTTTTATTCCTGGCATAATTTGCAGACGCTCTAAAAAATTAATAGCAAAACTTGCTGGAAAAATGCCCAGCCGTCCCATTCCCGTATCAACGTTTATATGAAAGGGCAAAAGAACCTGCCGCTTGCAAGCTTCAATTGAAAACATTTCAGCAACTGAAAAAGTGAATATCGTAGGGGTTAAGAAATATTCAAAAAAAAAGGAGACGTGTTCTATCGTAGGATTTTCAAAAACCAAAACAGGAGCATCTATTCCGGCATCTCTTAAAGCAATTCCTTCTTCTACCAAAGCTACTCCTAAAAAATCTACTCCCCCTGTCAAAGCAGCTTTAGCCACTTGCACTGCTCCATGCCCGTAAGCATCGGCTTTCACAACTGCCATAATCCTGGTTTTTACAGGCAAGTAAGACCGGAATAGAGAAAGGTTATACTGTAAATTAGCCAAATTAATTTCTGCCCGGGTAGCTCTTAGCGGAATTTGCATTTTTAGCTCTCTCTTTTTTATTCTTATATTCTTATATTTTCAGACTATGTTGTTTTTTATTCAACATTATCCTGGGTTATTCCTGCTTTATAAAATAATT
>CAZIRG010000246.1:0-2726 GCA_964541505.1 uncultured Syntrophomonadaceae bacterium
GAGATTAAGAGATTAAGAGATTAAGAGATTAAGAGGGGAACGAGGTTACACTTTAAAGTTGACGGTGGGTAGGGGTGAGAATGGTTGTTAGGGGGCTATCCAACTTCTAACCTCTCACCTCTAACCTCCAATTTATGTGGGAAGGTTAAAGCATGGAAAAGCTGGCTGGCACTTTAGAACGTATGACTTTCTATAATGAAGAAAACTGCTACCTGGTGGGGCGCCTTAAAGTTACCGGGAAGAAGGAGCTTTTGACGGTCGTGGGAACTTTGCCTGTGCCCGTAGTTGGAGAGAGGCTTGACCTTACGGGTGAGTGGACTTTGCACCCTACCTATGGCAAACAATTTAAAATAGAGAAATTTATACGAGAAAAACCGAGTACGCTGGAAGCTATTGAGAAATATCTTGCTGCCGGGGTGATTAAAGGTATAGGTCCGGCTACAGCTAAACTTTTTTGTAAGCATTTTGGCAAAGAAGTATTGCAGATTATTGGGAGCGAACCACAACGCTTAACAGAAGTTCCCGGTATTGGGAGAAAAAAAGCAGATACGATAACAGCCAGTTTTAAGATGCAGCAGGAGATGCAGGAAGTAATTCTTTTTTTTCAGGAATATGATGTAAGCCCGGCGTATGCAGCTCGTATTTATCGCTACTTGAAAGAAAAGACAATACCGCTTGCCAAGGAAAACCCCTACCGCTTTTCAGAGGAAGTTTATGGGATTGGATTTAAAACTGCGGATATGATAGCCTGCAAGATGGGACTTGATTTAAATTCTCCTCAGCGTGTGAGGGCATCTCTTACATATCTTCTTTCTAAGGCATCTGAGGAGGGACATGTTTTTTTACCCCGGGAAGAACTTGTTACCCGTGCATTGGAGCTTTTAGAAGGAGGAGAAAAGACAAGAGAAACTCTCCATGGTTTGGTGTTGGAACAAATCGCAAGTCTTAAAGAGCAAAAAGTTATTATCTGTGAAACAAAAGCTGTAGAAGCAGGTGAGGAATACTGCTACTTAGCACCTTTCTTTTTTTCCGAGAGAGGTGTAGCGACTCGTTTAAAAAGGCTTAATTTTGGTCAGATAACGCTGGAAGCTGTTTCATTGGATAAGGAAATAAAAGATATTGAAAAGAATAGCACCATAACCCTGGCTCCACGTCAGAAAGAAGCTTTGAGGGAGGCTCTTACGGCTGGGGTTATAGTTGTTACCGGGGGACCTGGCACGGGAAAAACTACTACCATTAAAGCTCTTTTGGAGTTATTTCGACGTTTTCACCTGGAAGTTATGCTGGCAGCTCCTACAGGAAGGGCAGCCAAAAGGATGACTGAGGCTACCGGACGGGAAGCCAAAACTCTCCATCGTCTATTGGAATATACTAGAGGTAAGGAGGGTTTTTACTTTAAGCGCAATGAGGAAAATCCGCTCAAGACCCACGTGGTAATTGTGGATGAGGTTTCTATGGTAGATCTCCTTTTGATGTATAATCTTCTCAAAGCTGTTCCTGCTGGTTGTAAGCTGGTGTTAGTAGGAGATAAGGATCAACTACCATCAGTAGGGGCAGGTAATGTTTTGAGAGATATTATTGATTCCGGGGTTGTATCTGTCGTGAGATTAGAAACTATCTTTCGCCAGGCACAAGACAGTGCTATTATTCTGAATGCACACCGAGTGAACCAGGGAAAATTTCCTTATCGTAATAAAAAAGAAGGAGACTTTTTTTTCCTCAAAAAAGAAGATCCCTCCGAGATCCTTGCTCTTATTCTAGACCTGTGTAGTAGGCGCTTGCCGCAGTACCAGAAATATAATCCGCTGGAGGATATCCAGGTTTTAACTCCGATGCGACGAACGATGCTGGGCGTGGATAACTTGAACCAGACGCTGCAGGAGCATTTAAACCCTGTTTCTCCTGCCAAACCAGAGTTTAAATTAGGAGGAACAACCTTTCGCCTGGAAGATAAAGTAATGCAGATTAAAAATAATTATGATCTGGAAGTTTTTAATGGTGATATCGGCAGGATCACTCTTATCGACCGAGAAGAAAACCAAGTTATAATTGCTTATCCTGATCTGAAAGGTTATCGTGAGGTGATTTATGATTTTAAGGATATGGAAGAGGTAGTCTTGGCGTATGCCACTTCCGTGCATAAAAGCCAGGGTAGCGAGTATAAAGTGGTTATAATGCCAGTAGTGACGCAGCATTTTATTATGCTGCAGCGTAATCTTATTTATACGGCTATTACTAGAGCTAAAGAAATGGTTATCCTGATTGGAACTACTAAAGCCTTGGCTATTGCGATTAAGAATAATAAGGTAGAGGAACGCTATACTTTGCTGGCGGAAAGGTTGAAGGACGAGGTTAAGAGGGGAACGAGGTTAAAAGGTTAAGGGAGGTGGGTTCGTACCTCTTTTAGTTTTTTTTCCTCAACAAAATTATAAAGGAGAGGTGATGTCGTGATATGCCGGAAAAACAAATTCTGTTAGATAGAATTACTATCAACCCAAAAGTGATGCTTGGCAAGCCAACCGTTAGGGGTTTGCGAATTACAGTTGAGCAGATTATAAAGTCTCTAGCCAGTGGGGTTTCAATTAAGGAGTTACTTGAGGACTACCCGGAACTTGAGTCGGAAGATATTCAAGCTGCTTTGTTCTACGCAGCTGAATTAGGGCTTGTGATGGAATAAACTGTGCAATATTGCGAAGGATTTTCGTTCATAACCAAGGCGTGGAAAT
>CAZIRG010000247.1:0-2695 GCA_964541505.1 uncultured Syntrophomonadaceae bacterium
TTTATATGATGATTTTATCATATTCTAATCATAGTAATCAGCGCAAATCAGCGTCTAATATTGTTTTAAAAGAAAATTTCTATAGTATTAAATCAACTTTCCCTAGAATCTCTTTTTCCTTGGTCACAACTTCAGCTTCAAGTCGTTCCACTTTTTCGCTAATTTTGGTAACAAACTCTTGGTCTTTTATAGAAGCTAAATTAATTTTAACGTTATACAAAGCACCTAGGACAGCCGTTCTCGCCATCATGGCTGCAACCGCCCCATCAGTTACTGCCATGGCATTACCTTTCTCAACAACTTTATCAATCATTCCCATCATACTGAAAGCCTTCTCGGCCACTTCTAGAGGCACTAAAGCTGCTTTTTTCGTGTTATTCTGGATTTGTATCTTTCTTAAATCAACCTGTGCTGTTGTTTCTCTGGGCATTTTAAAGGCCTGCATCACAAAATTGAATGATTCCGCATCATCATCTACGGCTTGGAGTAGTTTTATTCGCAAACTACTGGCCGCTTTTGCTATAACTTTCATCTCTTCTTCAACTTCTGCGTATTTTTTTTTGCCAATTGTCAGGTTAGCCACCATTTCTGTTAACGCCGCCGCCGTCGCACCACTCATAGCAGCAACACTCCCCCCACCCGGCACTGGCTCCTTAGAAGCTGTTTCTTCTAAAAACTCAGCAAGTTTCATCTCTGCAAACATTATATCTTCCCTCCATAATATTTAGGTTGTCAGGTTCAGGGTTCAGGGTTCAGGGTTAAGTGACGAGAGTCCGAGGCTTAACTCCCGTCAACCCCCGATAACCGATAACCGATAACTGATAACAATAAGTTAGTTGCCTTTGGCAATATAACTTCGGTAGCACAATTTATCAAATACTAGTGTTCCACCTTTAATCACCTTCTCCACTGTGCTGACACCAAGATGATAGGGGATGAATTTATAGGACGGAAATTCTAGGATAATAATATCACCTTTTTTGCCGACATCAATACTACCAATAGAGTCCGCTCTATCTATAGCAGCGGCAGCATTGATTGTAAAAGCAGTTATCGCTTCCTCCACGGTAAGCTGCATATACAGTGTGGCAAGCGCAAATATCAGCGGTATAGATTCTGTAAAGCAGCTGCCTGGATTTAAGTCAGTAGCCAAGGCCACTGCCAAGTTGTTATCTATCATATACCTTCCCCTGGCATATTCCTCTTTTAAGCTAAAAGCAGTCCCCGGCAGCAACGTTGCCACTACTCCTTTTGCTGCCATTTGTGCTAACCCTTCATCTGATGCCTGCAACAAATGGTCTGCAGAAACAGCGCCTAGTTCGGCAGATAGTTCTGCACCACCTAATTGGACAATTTCATCTGCATGAAGTTTAAGTTTTAATCCCATTTCCTTTGCTTTTGATAACAGTTTCCGGGATTGGGCTACTGAAAACACGCTTTGCTCACAAAATATATCGCAAAACTCTGCCAGTTCCCTTTCTACAACCACAGGTAGCACTTTTTCAATTATATAATCTATAAAAGCGTCCTCTTTGCCTTTATATTGCACAGGAACGGCATGCGCACCCAGGAAAGTACTTACTATATCCAGCGGATGAGTCTTGTCCAACCTTTTCATTACTTCCAGCTGTTTAATTTCCGTGTCCAGATCCAACCCATAGCCGCTTTTGCCTTCTACTGTCGTTACCCCAAATGAAAGCAGGGCATCAAGCCTTTTAAACCCTGCATTATATAACTCCTCTGCTGTAGCTTCCACAGTCATTTTTACCGAACTTAGTATGCCTCCACCACGTTTCATTATCTCCATATAACTTTCGCCTGCAAGTCGCCAGGAAAACTCCTCTGCCCTGTAACCGCCAAAAACAAAATGTGTGTGTGGATCTACAAACCCAGGCAAAACTGCTTTCTGCGCAGCATCGCATACTTCATAATTCTGTTCATCATAGTCGCGCAAGATTTCTTCGGTGGTACCCACAGCCTTGATAATCCCGTCTTCTATAACTACTGCACCATCAATAATTATATCCAAAGCAGACATTTTCTCCCCAGCTTTGGCTTCAAACCCACTGCAGGTTACAAGTTCTGCTGCATTTTTGATCAACATCCGCCCATTTTTCATAATTATATCCGTTCCTTTCGCTTCGCTTAAAGCGCACAAAACGCAATGAAATACCGATCTTGAGGCTAGTAACTCGGCACAAGTTAGTGCCTTCGGCAACTCCATTGATTCATAAATTAGGTGACGTATTTTGACAGGATAACAGGATGTACAGGATGGGCTAAATCGTGTTCATCCTGTCAAAGAGTTCTTTGTATACATCGCTATATCTTTCGAATGCATTAAATCAATGCCTTCGAAAAAGAAAATTCCTATAGAATCAAGTTATTACGCTTGCGGACGGCTTACCGTTTACATACTATCCGTTCTGCCTGTGCGTTGCACGCAGACAGGTCGCCTTCGTCAGCACTCGTTTGTCCTCGTCCTCCTCGGACTCACCACTTGGTAGGAACTCGTTCGTCACCCCCCCGGGCGACTCACCACTTTTCACTTTTCATTTTTCATTTTTCACTTTTCAGACTTACTGCTCCATTATTCTTTTTTCCAGTACCTGTTCGGTGGAAAAATTTTCGATTCCCAAGTAGTATTCTGCCGTGCCAATAAGAGCATCCATGGGTAATAACCCTATCACTTCGC
>CAZIRG010000248.1:0-2692 GCA_964541505.1 uncultured Syntrophomonadaceae bacterium
GGTTTCAGCGGAATCCAGAGTGATTTCTTTGGAGTCATGGATTTCTCCATCCACCTTGAGCTCAACTTCATGAGAAGTTCTTGTTTCGCCAAGATTCTCTACGGCAACCTCCACAGTAGTGGATTCCCCTACTGTCAGAGAAGATTGAGATACAGATAAAACACTCACCTCAAACTCAGCAGCCTTCTCTTGAGTAAAGCAACCAGACAGTAGAATGACGATTAGAACCAGGGTCGTAAACGTAAGAACGGTTGTCTTTTTCATTATGGTCATCTCCTAACTAAAATTCTCTTTGTTTCCAAATAAAGTATCCTCCTAGGTAGAACAAACACGCTACTAGTAAAAGAGTCAGCAGTAAAATAGTGGGGTTTTCTCCATAGATCCAGTAATCCACAGCACTCATCTGGCGAAAGATAGAAAAAGAAGTAGTTGCCCTGAAGTAGCCGGGGACAGAAGCTGCCACCCAGAACAAAGTAGCTGCAAGTCCTGCTTTGATTGAATCAGTAAACAAAGCGGAAAAGATAATAGTCCCCACGTATATGACTACCCCACCAGCAAAGGTAATGGCTACAGAAATCAATAAAGCTGATATATTAATACTGAAACCTTTTAGTATTGAACTTAAGATTAAAACAAAAGTTGAGCCAAAGACACAGGTTGCCAACAAAAAAATCCCGGCTGCAATTTTGCTGGTAAATATCTTCTGACGTTTAATAGGCTTGCTAAGCAGGAAGACGGCAGTACCATAGGCAGCCTCCCCGGCAAGAGGACTCATTCCTAAAACTATAGCAGCAACAACAGTAAACTGCATGAGATTTTTTGCCGTCCATTGACTCCAGAGATAGTTATCATAGCTGTCCAAAATAAATTCTAACTCCGAACTCAAATTTATAAGTATCTCCATATTTATCAGCATACCCATACCTCTGAAGATATCTTTTATCAGATTGTGAAAAAAAGGAAGAGACCCCCCTAGTATACTGAAAAGCAAGAAGAAAATGATAAATTTGGTACGATTCTCCCGGATTTCTTTCTTGAAAAGAGCGAAATTAATCATTCTTATCTTCTCCTTCCATGTAACGCAGGAATATATCCTCAAGATTGCTACCAACTATCTCTAGGGTATAGTGTGGAAAGTTAGCGCAGGCTTGCCATATTTCTTCTAAATTACTGACAACAACAACCCTCAAAGCTTTCCCTTCTTGCTTTACTTCCTTAACTCCAGGCAAGTCAAAAAAGTCAGCGGGCGGTTCTTTCTGAAAGACCACTCTTATTTCTTTTTCTTGCGTTTTTAATTCATCAAGTGAGCATTCACGCAAGAGTTTCCCCCGACGAAGCAAGCCCACTTGATCTGCTATTCGTTCTACTTCATTTAGCTGGTGGGAAGAGATTAGCACTGTTTTTCCTTCGGCAACTATTTCTTCCAGGATGACATTAAAAAAAAGTTTTCTTTTGATGGGATCAAATCCAGTAGTGGGCTCATCAAGAATTAGCAATTCTGGCCGAGGAGCCAAGGCTAAAAGTAAAGCTAATTGGTTCTTCATACCCTGAGAGAATTCGTATACTTTTTGCCCGGCAGGCAGTTCGAAAACTTCCAGGCAATGTTTTACCAAGCGATTATCCCACTGAGGATAGAAGCCACGGCAAAAATCCAGCAATTGTTTTGCGGTCATATAGCCATAAAAACGTGGTTCTTCACTCAAATAACCTGTTTTTTCCCGTATTTGCAAGCTTTTTGTTAAAATATCCAGTCCCAGGCATTTCCCACTGCCTGAAGAAGGTCTTTTAAGGCCCATGAGTATTTTTAGGATAGTAGTTTTTCCTGCGCCGTTAGGTCCTAAAAGAGTATAGACACTGCCTTTGGGAATTTTTATATTTATGTTTTTAAGTATTTCATTGTCTCGTATTGTTTTACTTAAATCCCAGGTCTCTACTGCTAAATTCATCTCTGTTTTCCTCCTTTTTCGAAACGCTCTTTCCAAGCTTGTAGTCGTTCTTTCCAGATAAGAGCAAGCTGCTCACTGGATACTTTTAAGCTATATGCTTCAACTAAAAGTTTATCAATCGAGGTTTTTAGCTTCATTAGGCGTTCTTTTTCCTGTAACAAAGGATTACGGTTAGCGACAAAAGTACCACGCCCTCGTTCGGTTAGTAATAAACCTTCACGCTCTAAATCATTATAAGCCCTGGCAACAGTATTAGGGTTAACTGCCAGAGTTGATGCTAGTTCTCGCACTGAAGGCATCTTATCACCCGGGCATAAAGCTCCACCTGCTATCGCTGTTTTAACCTGTTCTTTAAGCTGCAGATACATAGGTGTACCATTATGCGAGTCGAGGTAAAACCAGCTTTTCAAAATACTGCTCCTTTCAAAAAATATTTTTTGAAACTGTATCAATGTATTAATACACTATGAGTATATCACCCTTGTTTTCTCCTGTCAAGGCAATTTTTAAAAAATTCAAAACTGACGCATGAAATTAATTATAAATAAAAGTAGACGCTGATTTATTATGATTTTTATGATTTACGCTGATTTTTTGATATATTAACAAATAAACAGCTGTTTATTTGTTAATTGTTAATTATATCTATTTTATGCTAATTTACTTACATTAATTAATATTTTTATCGTAACTACTCAGGCCTATTGAGCTGTTTTTAAAATTATCTCATGCGTTGCTCTCAAGTT
>CAZIRG010000249.1:0-2687 GCA_964541505.1 uncultured Syntrophomonadaceae bacterium
GCCCAAATCTTTTCTGGTATCTTGGAATAAAATATAAGTAACTATTCAGGCACTAGCGTAATAATTAGAGATTAAATACCACTTTACAGTTTACAGTTTACAGTGGTTACGGGGTTACGGGGTTACGGGGTTCCAATTTGCTATACAATAATTAACTGGCAACTGGTTTATGATCCATTGTTCACCGGTTTTTAACTGGAAACTGGATGTAGCTGAATAGTTACAAATATAATTATATTCCATAGGAGTTTTATTTTTAAAAAAATATTATACCTTAATTTAGTTATTGGAGTAGGTGAAAAAGCTGGTAGATGCAATTAAAATTGAAGATTTAGATGTTTATTATGGTGATTTATGTGTTTTAAGCAAAATAAATCTAGAGGTAAAAAAAGATGAATTTCTGGGCATTATTGGACCTAACGGTGGTGGGAAAACGACTTTACTGAAAGTTATTTTGGGGTTACTAGGGCCATCAGCTGGTAGTGTACGGATTTTCGGACGGCTGCCTTGCCAAATGAAAGGACAAATAGGTTACGTTCCGCAGTTCTCTAAGTTTAATCGTCACTTTCCTGTTAGTGTGGAAGAAGTTGTTTTAATGGGTCGTTTGTCTGGGCAAACAGGGACTTTTTACTCTTATTCGCAGAGAGATAAGGAAGCTGCTGCGTTTTTCATGAAAAGGATGGATGTTTATAATTTGAAGACCAGGCAGATTGGAAAGCTGTCGGTAGGGCAGCTGCAGAGGATTTTAATAGCTAGGGCGCTGGTGGCCAATCCTAAAATTCTTTTGTTGGACGAACCTACAGCTAGTGTTGATGCAATTTCAAAAAACGAAATATATTCTTTGCTAAAAGAGTTAAATAAAGATATACCCATTGTGCTGGTAACGCACGATATAGGGGTTATCTCTTCTTATATCGGCAAGATTGCCTGCTTAAACAGGGAGCTGCACTATCATGGAGAAACAAAGATAAGTGAAAATATTTTGCAACACCTTTACGGATGTCCGGTAGAGTTAATTGCTCATGGAGTACCGCACCGGATTTTGTCAGTGCATGGGGAGCAGATTTATGATTGAAGCTTTATTTCAGTATGTATTTTTACAGAATGCTGTTTTAAGTGCTGTTTTAGTTAGTATTGTTTGTGGTATTATGGGTGCTATTATCATTGAGAAAAAGTTAGTGATGATGAGTGGCGGCATTGCTCATGTTGCCTTTGGCGGTGTCGGCTTGGGTTTCTTTTTAAATATAACGCCTATGCTGGGGGCGCTTGTTTTTTCTCTTTTAGCTGCACTGGGGATTACTGCTATTAAATCTAAAGCTAATACTGACGCTGATGTCCTTATTGGAATATTTTGGTCTGTAGGAATGGCTTTAGGGGTACTTTTTATTGCTTTTACACCTGGTTATCCACCGGAGATGTCATCCTATTTGTTTGGAGATATTTTAATGGTTTCTCGCTTAGATCTGAAAATTATGACAGTGCTTACGGCAAGTATAATCTTAATAATTGCAGCTTTTTTGCATCCACTTAAAAGTTTTTTATTTGATGAGGAATTTGCAGCGGTCTCAGGTGTAAACACAAAAGCGCTTGAATATTTACTCTTTGTTTTAATTGCACTCACAGTGGTCGTTTTAATCCGGGTAGTGGGGATTATTTTAATTATAGCTCTGTTAGTCATTCCACCTGCTGTAGTTAAACAATTTACTTATAACTTGCAAAAAATAATGCTATTTTCAGTGCTTTTAGGGATGTTCTTTTGCTTTTCTGGTTTATGGGTTTCTTATCAGCTCTATATTGCTTCCGGAGCAACAATTATTCTGGTGTCAGCTTTAACTTACCTTGTTGTCTCAGTTGCAAAGTGGAGAAAGGCTGACGGCAGTAAGACCAGTAAGTCAGTAAGTCAGTAAGCCAGTAAGTCAGTAACGAGAGGCGAGGAGTGAGGAACGATATGGGGGAGGTTAACTCCCTCCCTTTTGATGAGTTGAATCTAGCGAATAAAAGGACGAGAGTTTCTTGATTGATAAGAAACTCTCGTCCTTTTCATAAATTTGGTGACGTATCTTGACAGGATAACAGGATGAACACGATTTAGCCTATCTTGTCCATCCTGTTATCCTGTCAGAAAATTTTTTAACCCGGCAAATACCAATTATAGTGTACTAGAATGAAAGGTGGTTGTTAAGAGGGAATATGTTATTTCATTCCAGTTCCTTGACCTACTTACCTACTGACTCACTGACAGCCGTAGGCTGACTTAGTCACTAGCCTAAGCTGTAATCATTTTTTTAGACAAGCGTGATTTTTTACGAGCGGCGGTATTTTTATGCAGTACGCCTTTTGCTACAGCTTTATCTATAGTTCTTTGGACCTTAATATAAGCCGCTTTAACACTTTCTGGATCACCTTTTGCCAGAGTTTCTTGATAGCGTTTCACGGTTGTTTTAACGATAGATTTTATGCGCTTGTTGCGGTCTGTTTTGATAGCAGCAATTTTGATACGTTTCCGTGCTGATCTGCTGTTAGCCAAGGTAGGTCACCTCCTCATTTGCGAGTTGAGTTAAATAGCGATAAACACTACTTTTATAATCCTTTTGCATTTTATCACGCACATTTAAAAAAAGCAACTGGTTTTGAAAAATGAATATAAAAATCTTTAAGTGGTTAATATAAAAAATATAAAATAAAGA
>CAZIRG010000250.1:0-2677 GCA_964541505.1 uncultured Syntrophomonadaceae bacterium
GATATGGTGATGCTCTATTTTTCTGTCTTTTGTTGTTTCCAACAGTTTTTCATTTGCATAGATGCTATTCACTTTTGTTAAGCCGACTTCACCATTTTTAATATATAGTGTATTTTCTGCCAGTTCTTGCAGCAACAGGTAGAGTCTTAAAGTCGTCATTAAAAGTAGCAAATAGAGGGGGAGGCCAAGGTCTCTCTTGACAATGAATAGGTAGGCACCTAGTAGCATTACAGGAATAAACCCGATATCTACTGCTAGCTGGTAGATGAGCAATTTAGGTATTAGCAGTTTTATCATTTTCAGGTTTTGTTCCCTGAAATCCGTTATTGCTTCTTGGTAGTTTTTCAGGCTGTCGGTAGTTTTCTCAAAAGCTTTAGCTTCCTGGATACCGCTTACAAATTCTACCGCAGCTTCAGCAACCCGGCCTTGTATGTTTTGCCATTTTAGGAGTTCTGTTTCTCCAACATTACGAATTTTAAACAGCATATAAATTGCCAGCGGCATTCCTATGAACATGGCGATAGTCATTCTCCAATCGGTGGCTATAAATACCACAAAAAAGAGTAGAGACAAGGCTAAAATAGCCACGCCTTTGCCAAGTAGATACGGAATTGGTTCAATACTTCCAATGGATTGGGTTAGAGTGTTGTTTAAATCCCCGGCACTTTCTTTATTGAAAAATCCCATAGGCAAGCCTTTAAGATGCTCCCCTAGCCTGATGCGTTCCTTGGCGAAAATTAAATATTCCTGTGTACGAATATAATATCCTTGTATATTGTCCATGGTGTAAGCTAATCCCAAACAGAGCAGAAAACCAAGCACATAATAGCTGGCTAACTGCTGGGTAAGAGTGGCAGCTAATAAATTACTTATTGTCAAGTAAATAAAGGCAAAAGCACTTCCCAAAAATATAGACTCAACAATTCTTAACAAGACCACTTTATAAAGAAGATGAGCTTGTGTCCCATATATTTTTAATAATTTTTTAAACATTTGCTACACCTCCGGCTAACACTAACTCGTTTGATATAACATGGGTTTCCCACATGTTTTTATAGGTGTTGGATTTCTTTAAAAGTTCTAGATGTTTGCCGTGTTTTGCTGCCCGACCATTTTTAACCAGTATAATTTTATTGGCATCAACAATGGTTGATAAGTTGTGCGCAATGACGATTACGGTTTTATTTTCAATCAGTCTGGAAACTGCTGCTTGTATTTTGTCTTCATTTTCCGGATCAGTAGCCGAAGTTGCTTCATCAAAGATTACAATAGGAGCATCTTTTAAAATTGCTCTAGCCAGTGCAATGCGTTGTTTTTCACCGCCGCTTATTTTCGTTCCTCTCTGTCCGGCAACAGTGTCATAGCCAGCTGGAAGTTTAGTTACAAAATCATGGCACTGCGCAGCTTTTGCTGCCGCTATTATTTCTTCGTCACTGGCATCGTCTTTGCCAAATTTAATATTGTCTTTAATAGAAACATTAAACAAAAACACATCTTGAAAAACGAATGAGATCATGTTCATTAATTTTGCTGTAGATATATTTTTAATATTTACGCCTCCAATCCTTACCTCCCCGGTATCTACATCCCAAAAGCGTGGCAGTAGCCTTGCTATGGTCGTTTTTCCGGCGCCAGACGGACCTACTAGGGCGGTTATTTCGTTCTGTTTCGCTACAAAAGAGACTTTATTTAAGATCTGCCGCTCTTCGTAAGCAAAATCCACATCCACAAATTCAACAGTATAGTTAAGCGGATTTCGTGGAGTTTTGGGCTCTGCTAGGCTTTTCTCATTGAGTAGCGCCTGAATCCCTTCTTCTCCTTTTGCTATACGAGTAAACATATGCATAAACAGTATTATTTTTGCCAGCGGCTGCGAATACCCTTGACCGATAAGCAAGAATAAAATAAACATCCCCAGAGATAAGGTTCCGGTGATATAGAAGAACATTCCTACTGGAAATATAATCACAACACCGGAACTTATAAGTATGGTAACCGCACTAAAATGTTTAAAGGTTGCTCTTTCCCAATCTACTTGAAACTCGGCATACCCAAGGCAAGCTTCGCTTAATTTTTTATAGGAAGAAGCCGTAAGTCCAAAAGCTTTGATTACTTGCATACCATTGGTATATTCAATAATAGCTGTGTTCATTTTTATGAGCAGTTCAAGATATTTGAGCATCATAAATTTATCAGTGCCTTTCATTGACAAGCTATAGAAGAGAAATACCATTGGTATGATGGCGATAGTTACCAGAGCCATCCGCCAATCCATAAAGAATAAAAATATGGTGGTAATTATAGGCAAGGTCAGTGCTCCAATAATCTCTGGCACATTATGAGCAATAAATAACTCTAATTTCTCGACATCCTCGTTGATAGTTTTTTTCATTGCTCCTAGTTCTTTATTGGCAAAATAACCTAATGGCAAGGTTAACAATTTTCCTGCTATTTGCACTCTGAGTTTATAGAGTATTTTAAAAGCTGCCTGGTGTGACATGCTCGTTGCTACGGCAAAGAAAGTAGCTCTGATAATTATAGCTACCAGAGAGATGCCAGCATAGTTTATAATTTGGTTCATTTGGGGGTTGATCTTAGTTAACTCTACAACAACCCTGTAAGCCATATAATACGGAACTATGGAAGTGGTAAAGCTGATTATTGAAAAGAGAATCGC
>CAZIRG010000251.1:0-2659 GCA_964541505.1 uncultured Syntrophomonadaceae bacterium
TTAAAACTGTAATAAAATTTTAGCCTTTGTCGCTAGCTTTAAATCGTAAACTGTAGCACTTCAAATGTCAACTGCTAACTGGAAATAAATGAAAGTTGATAGAACTCTTTTAGATAAATATGACAATAGGTAAAATACTAATGTGTCATTATTTTAATAATTACTCTGTAATCTGTCCATGTTCTTATCAGAATATAACTACCGGAATTATTGCGAAATTTAAAATCCAAATAATCACTAATAGTGGCATCCTTGCCAGGCGGCACGTAACCTACCGGCAAAGAATGACGATGTCGTTCTATGATTTGCAGACCGGCTCTGCTTACTGCATTGTACAAGGTCGTTGAAACTTGACACACCCCTCCCCCTACCCCTGGAACTACTGCTCCTCTCACAATTATTGGAGCAGGTTTATATCCTCGTTCTACCGTTCTGGGACCATTAGCACGATTAAATGAAAAAATTTGTCCTGGAGCCATGAAATAGTAATCGAGAGACTTCGTTGCCAGTCGAATATTTGTAGTTCTATTTATACCACTACCTATATAAGTAATATAACTTCCTACTTCCATGTTGATTTTTTCTAGAAATTCTTTTGTGATTTCAGGTTTAATATGAAAAATATCTAATTCAACACTTTCTTCTTTTGCAGCTGTCATTACTTTAGAAACAGAACTATTAATATGCACAAACCTTCCCTGAACCTCGGGTAGTATTTCCCCCGTGTTGCGATCGAAAAAAGCATTTTGTGGTCTTTTTCTGAGTTTACGAGCTCTTTTCTCAATATATATAGCAACTTCATCTTGCAACCAGTAAGACATATCACAGTCTTCTAGATGAACCCCGTTAGCAGCTCCGATTAACTGTCTGGCAATTTTTACTCTCAGAAAAATAGAACTGTAAATTAAAAAAAGAATAACCAAGGCTATCAGCAAACTTTTTCTGCAAAATATTTTCATTTAATAACTACTTTCTTGCGAAATAACTATTCTTTGTTCTGGACTTAAAAGGGTAGAAATAGTTACTACTTCCAGCCCTTTTTTTTGAAACAAAGGCAGCGCTCTTTTTAAGTAAATTACAGTTCCCTCAGTCGGATGCATTAATATTATACCGCCATTAAAAATATTTTCTGTTGTGCGAGCCAACATCTTTTCAATCCCTGGGTTCATCCAATCTGCTGTATCCAAACTCCACATAATCATTCTCAAACCTATACTTGCTGCTACCTCCAAGGTGATACTATCAAACTCACCTTTATGAGGAGTAAAGTAGCGTATTTTCTGCGAGGTAATCTCTTCTATAACTTTTATACCGTGCTCTAAATCATTGAAAACTTCTTCCTTCTCCAAACCTTGTAAGACTATCCTATCACAGTAGCCGTGTGTCGCAAGCTCATGCTCATGTTCTAATATAGATAATACAATGTCTTGATTTTTTTCTACCCAACGACCAGTTAAAAAAAGTACTTTTAGTCTCATTTTCTTGTAAAATTTCTACTATTTGAGCTATATATTCTTCCCCCCAGGCTACATTAATCATCAAAGCTATTTCTTTTTTTACAGGATTACCACGATAGACAGGAAGGTGGGGGAAATCCTGCAAAGTTATTGTAGGTAGAATGTTTTCAAAGACAGGTTCAATAGTTTCTCCATGATTTGCCTGCATTATTTTCTGTAAAGTAAGGTCTTCATTTAATTGCCAACCTGATAAATGGGGGACAATCTCGTTTCTACTATTTTTTTTAACTATAGCACTAACAGGAGCAATGCTAAATTTTGGCGAAACCTTTTTAATTACTTCTCTAACCTCGTTTTCAAATAACCCGCTCATATTCTTATTAAGAAAGGAAACTTCTTGATTAACTCCGTAGAAATTTCTAGACAATCTTTCTTCGTATATAAAGAGTAATAAGAAAGCAACAGCGGCAATTAGAAGCAGAAATGATATTTTTTTACTCTTAAAAACAGCGAATACTAAAATCAAAAACTCCTCCCATTATTTTCTATAACTTGCTTTAAAGAAATAATTTCATAATTTTTCTTCCATAAAGTTTCAATAATTATTGGCAAAGTCATTACAGTTTCACTGGAAGAGACTCGAAATGCTATAATGGCTCCCGGGTGTATCTTTTTTATTATATCATTAACAAAATCATTGGAGGAATCCACTAGCCATCCTCTCCCTTCAACGCTCCAAAGGACGGTCAGTTGCCCTTCTTCTCCGGCTAAAGAGAGTACTCTCTCGTCATATTTTCCAAAGGGTGGTCGGAAATATTTTACAATATCTGCAGCGATAACATTCCTAAAAGTTTCTCTAACTTGTTGAAATTCAGCAAATAGTTCTTCGTCTGTCAATTCATCTAAGGCAATATAAGAGTAGCTATAATTACCTATCGCATGTTTTTGAAATATCTCTTTTGCTAAAAGGGGGTTTTCTTCTACCCATTTTCCTGTTAGAAAAAAAGTACTTTTTATATTATAATAATCCAAAATTCTCAGAATATCTTTTACATATTTTTCTCCCATTGCAACCTCAAAAGTAAAGAAGACTACTTTATCTTTAGTATCAATATAATAAATAGACTCCGTATAAGATAATTGAAAAACAGGTTTAAGCAGCTGGTTGCTTAAATAAGATACGATAATTGTTAATAATATAA
>CAZIRG010000252.1:0-2658 GCA_964541505.1 uncultured Syntrophomonadaceae bacterium
AGAGGAGAGGGAGTTTGCATGCAGAATTTCAATGGAAAAGTGAACTTTATCTGGAAAATAGCAGAATTATTAAGAGGTCCGTATAAACCTGAAAAATATGGCGATGTTATTTTACCAATGGTGGTATTAAGACGTTTTGACTGTTTGCTTGCCAGCACTAAAGAGATAGTACTTGAAAAAGCTAAAACCATTGATATTGAAATACTGTTAAATAAAACTGCCGGTCACCGCTTTTCTAATAAATCAGAATTTGATTTCGGAAAATTACTTAACGACCCGGACAATATAAAGGTTAATTTTGAGAGTTACATACAGGGTTTTTCTTCAAATATCAGGGAGATTATCGAGAATTTTGAATTTGATAAGGAGATTAAAAAGCTTGATGATAACAACCTGTTATTCCTGATAATAAAAGAATTTAACAATATAGACTTTCACCCGGAAGCAGTATCTAATCAAGAAATGGGTTACATCTTTGAAGAACTTATCAGAAGATTTTCAGAAAACGCCGAGGCCGGAGACCATTATACACCGCGAGAAGTCATAGAACTTATGGTTAACCTGATTTTTATAGAGCAGGAACTAACTATACCGGGCAGCATTTTTACTATCGGGGATTTTGCTTGTGGTACAGGCGGCATGTTATCAGTGGCCACAAACTATATCAAAAAGTATAATACATCTGCACAGGTGGAGGTTTTCGGACAGGAACTGAACAGCCAATCATTTGCGATTTGTAAATCAGATATTCTGATTAAAGGGCAGCAAGAGAAAAATATTGTGTTCGGCAATTCTTTTACTGCAGATGGACACAGAAATCAAAAAGTAAGATTTGCGCTTATGAATCCGCCTTTTGGTGTAGATTGGAAAAAAGACAAAGACTTTATTGACAGAGAAGCTGATGAGCTAGGCTTTAATGGGAGATTTGGCGCAGGTACTCCGAGAACTTCTGATGGCTCGCTATTATTCTTACAGCATATGCTTTCCAAAATGATCGATGATGAAAAAGGTTCAAGAATGGCGATTATCTTTAACGGCTCACCACTTTTTACAGGTGATGCTGGTTCAGGAGAGTCAGAAATCCGAAGATGGGTGATTGAAAGCGACCTGCTGGAAGGCATTATTGCTCTACCCACAGATCTGTTTTATAACACCGGCATTGCTACCTATATCTGGGTTTTAACGAACAGAAAAAATGAAAACATATTAAAGGGACCTGTAAGACTTGGGAAAATCCAACTGCTGGATGCAACTGGTTTTTATCAAAAAATGAGAAAGTCGCTGGGTAAGAAAAGAAATGAAATCAGTACCACAGACATCAAGGAAATTGCCCGCATCTATGGCGCATTTAAAGAAAATGAGTATTGTAAAATTTTTGACAACAAAGAATTTGGCTATCTTAAAGTGACAATTGAAAGACCGCTGCGACTAAACTTTAAAATCAGCAAAGAAAGAATCGAAAATCTTTATACAGAGCCAGCTTTTTCCAAGCTTTATGACGAAGAAAAGAAAAAGGAACTAGAATTAAGAAAAGAAAAGAAAACTATTACAAAAAAAGAACTTGCTAATCTTGAAAAACTGTATGCAGGGGAAAGGTTGCAAACAGAAATCATAAACATTTTACAAAAAAATATACCTGCCTGCATTCTAGGCGCAGGCAAGAGCGAAGAACTGGTGAAAAACAGAGAAGTGTTTAATGAAAAATTAAAAACAATCTTGAAAGATTTAAAACTTGGCAATGCGCTGCACAAGGCAGTGCTTATGGGACTTTCAGAGAGAGATGAAACAGCTGATTATTGCCTGAAAAGAGGGAAGAAAGAAGCGGACACCTCGCTTAGAGATACAGAATCTATCCCCTTGTCTGTCCCGGTAGAGGAATTTACTGTGGCTACCGAAAACCATATTAAAAAAGAAAAAGAGAATATTTCAAGCTACGTAGAACGTGAAGTGAAACCACATGTAAAAGAGTTCTGGATTGATCACTCCAAAACGAAGATTGGCTACGAGATTCCATTCACAAGATATTTTTATAAATATGAAGAGTTAAGGCCTTTTAAGGAGATAATGCTGGAGGTTGAAGAGTTAGAGAAAGAGATTCAAGCGGAGATTAGGAAGGTGATTGGATGAGGGATGATAAAAATAAAGTGCCTTTAGTCTCGATAGATTTTGAGAATAATAAGAACGACTATATCGAACTACTTGAAGTTGTGAAAAAACAAATCGTATCAGCGAGAATCAGAGCGTCAAAAGTAGTAAATAAAGAACTTATAACCCTGTACTGGAATCTTGGCAGGGAGATTACTGAAAGGCAAAAAACTTTTGGCTGGGGAAAATCAGTTGTAGAAATGCTCTCTAAGGATTTAGAAGGCGAATTTGATAATACAAAAGGTATTCTGCTAGGAATTTATGGGATATGCGTCGTTTTTATGTAGAATACAAGGATGATGTAATTCTGCGACAGCTTGTCGCAGAAATTCCATGGGGACATAATTTGCTGATAATGAACAAGATAAACAATAAAAACGAAAGAGCATATTACATCAATGCAACCATTGAAAATGGCTGGACGAGAAATACATTAGGCATTCAAATAAAAGGAAATGCCTATCAACACCATGTGTTAACTAAAAAGCAACATAATTTTGGAGCTGCTTTACC
>CAZIRG010000253.1:0-2642 GCA_964541505.1 uncultured Syntrophomonadaceae bacterium
ACATCATAAACACCTGCCTTTATTGACGTATCCCTATTGAACATGTTTACGCAAAGACTTTAAGGCAGCTTTTTCCAAACGAGAAACTTGAGCTTGAGAAATGCCGATTTCATCAGCGACTTCCATCTGAGTTTTCCCTTGATAAAACCTTAACGTCAAAATTAAATTTTCTCTGCCGGGAAGTTTCTGTAGGGCTTCCTTTACAACTAAATTTTCCACCCAACGTTCGTCTTTGTTTTTTTCATCTCTTATTTGATCCATCACGAAAATAGGATCGCCCCCATCATGATAAATGGGTTCAAAAAGAGACACAGGCTCTTGAATAGCATCCAGTGCAAAAACTATTTCTTCTCTTTTCAAGCTGAGTTCTTTAGCTATTTCTCCAATGTCTGGTTCTCTTGCTAGTCTGTTGGCTAAACTGTCCCTGACTTGTAACACTTGATAGGCAATATCCCTCATAGAGCGACTTACTCTTATGGTGTTGTTATCTCGCAAATAACGCCTTATTTCTCCAATAATCATGGGAACAGCATAGGTAGAGAATTTTACATTTTGTCCTAAATCAAAGTTATCGATGGCTTTCATAAGACCTATACACCCTACTTGGAAAAGGTCATCCAGGTATTCACCTCTATTATTAAAGCGTTTTATAACACTTAAAACTAAACGTAAATTTCCATTAACTAATTTTCTTCTCGCTTTTTCATCTCCTTTCTCCAGCTGACAAAAAAGAGTTCTCATCTCGATGTTTCGCAAAACAGGTAATTTTGATGTATTCACGCCGCAAATTTCTACTTTACTCATCACGCCGATTATTACCTCCCAGCTATGATATTACTATTGTTAGCCTCATTATTTCCTCTGCTGAGTTTTTTATACAAAAAGCAGGGAGACTGACGGATGTCAAATTACTCCATCTTTTCAATTTCTTTTCCTAGACGCTTGATTATTCTTTTTTCTAGACGTGAAATATACGATTGTGATATTCCTAAGCGTTCAGCTACTTCTTTTTGAGTTTTTTCTTGGCTATTATTTAAACCAAAACGTAATTGCATTATCTTTTTTCCGCGATTATCTAATTTTCCTATTGCTAAATACAACAGCTTCTTATCTACTTCTTCCTCTAGTTTCTTCTGAATAATGTCATTTTCCGTTCCTAAAACATCAGAAAGCAAAAGTTCATTCCCATCCCAATCAATATTTAAAGGTTCATCAAATGATACTTCTGCTCTTATTTTGTTGTTTCGTCTTAAAAACATCAATATTTCATTTTCAATACACTTAGACGCATAAGTAGCTAATTTAATGTTTTTATGAGGGTTAAAAGTGTTTACAGCTTTTATTAATCCAATAGTGCCAATAGAAACCAAATCATCAATGTTTATCCCTGTATTCTCAAATTTTCTTCCAATATATACCACCAAGCGCAAATTCCTTTCAATTAAAACTGCCCTGACATTCTCATCACCTCTTTTCATTTTTTCCAGTAAAAAATATTCCTCGTCTGATGAAAGAGGTGGAGGCAATGTCTCACTGCTACCCACATAAAAAATTTCTTCTAGAATTCTGACTTTTCTAAAAAGCTTTATAAGTAATAACCTAAAAATCAAACGAATCCTTTTGTAATAGTATCTCAAAGCTAGTCCTCCTCCTAGTTTTTATAAGATTAACTCTGGGGGGATAAGAGCCTGAACGGAATTATTCCTAGACACTTTTTCAGAACAAATTCCTATAATTACCTGCTCCTTGCTCCACTTCCTATTTCTTCTTCCTGCAAATATCTCCACTTCCTCTGGTCTAAATCCCAGTAATAACCCGTCCTTATTTCCTAAAGAAGTATAGGGAATAATATATAGCTCTGTATTTGAAAACTCTGCTATATTGTTTGCCATCTGAAACATACCTTTGCCTTCTATATCATTTTCAAAGAAAGAGCAGATTTCCACCAAGAAAGAAAACTCTTGATAGCTCGTAATGATAACAGGAGAACCTGATACAGGCTCTTTTAAATTATTTCCGGTATCCACCAGTGCCGACAAGGTCTTCTCGTTGCCATTAATTCTAATAGTTACATGCCATTTCCAAGAATTTATTCTTTTTAAATCCCATAACCCCATCCAGGTAAAACGAGACAAAATTAAGATAATAGCAAAAGAAAATACTAACGGGAGAAAAGAAAGCGGCGGAATGTATAATGTTCTCACTCCTCCCACAATCAACATTGATTCTGTAGAAAAAAGATAGAGTAAAGCCAGTACAGTTCCAGCACTTAAAAAAGTTACCAGGTAAAAAACTCCGCTAGTTTTTAAAAACTGTAGCCACGTCAAAGGTCGGAAAACTGCTATAATCATTAATAGCGAAAAAAGAACTTTCCCTAAAGTTGCTAAAGGGAGTCCCGGGAAAAACAAGGTTAGCGAAAAAAGAGAACCTATAAATGCACCCAAAGATATTCTATAGAGAGACTTTCCCGCTCTGGTCAAAAGAGATGTTAGCCAAAGAAGGTAATAATTAAAGAAAAAATTAACTATAATTAAAATATCTACATACATCTCTTAACCTTTCTTCCCTTGCTCAAGGACAACCTTGCTAAATAATTATGCCCTGCGAGAGCTCTTCATGCTGATTATACAATATCTTTTATT
>CAZIRG010000254.1:0-2636 GCA_964541505.1 uncultured Syntrophomonadaceae bacterium
ATTTCTCATGAATCTCTACCAGCTCGCCTTTGTCGTTATAAATCTCTTGCCCTCCGCTTCTGCTTATCCACTCGCTCCCCTCTCATGTCTCCTCCTTCAGAATTTGTTCCATAAGCAACTTAATCTCCGGTAGTCGCTCTTTTGCAACCTTCCAAACGATTTTAAGATTTATCCCAAAATAGGCATGTATGAGTTTATCTCTCATTTTTGCCATATCTGCCCAGGGGGCTTCCCCATATTTCTCTTTAATCGAAGACGGCAGGTTTTTTGTTGCTTCCCCTATGATTTCAAGCTTCCTTATCACCGCACTGGTTTTCTCATCGTTTTCTGCAAATCCGTCAAAACTCAACTCGCCGATAAACTTTTCTACTTTCTCGCTGGCATCCAATATGTCTTTGATATAAAGCTGGTAATTTCTCTTCATGCTGGCACCGCTTCATTCAGAATGATGTCTTTTAACTCTGGTCTCACGGATGTTTTTTCTACCAAATCAACTTTTAGCCCTAGAAGTTCTTCAAGCAGTCTCTCCAACTCTATGAATTTTAAAAGATCAGGCACTTCTTCAAAAGACACAAGAATATCCACATCACTCGTTGCTTTCTGCTCATCTCTAACAAAAGAGCCAAAAATCCCTATCTCCGAAACCTTATATTCCTTATTCAGCCTCTCTCTATGCAACCTCAATATGGCCTGTATCTCCGGCAATTTTTTCATTTTACACCTCCAGGTTTGATAACGTTTACAGTTTACAGTTTACAGTTTACAGTTTACAGTTTTTCCAATGAAGCATAAAAGTAGGGGAACACATCTCCTTTTGAATAAAAAACTTTTTCTGATTTCTACCTAGTTTTTATGTTTGGCAACTGACCATTTATTTTACACCATTCAATATTTGCTGAAGTCTTAATATCAATGCTTTCGTTTGTATGATTTCTTTTGCGAGCACTTCCGGATCCAGTTCAGCAAAAGCAATATAGTCAGCCTCTTCTCTATCCCTTAATAACGCATCGTATAACACTCCATATTCAACAGGTAAAATGCCGGTTTTAATGAATTGCTTGTGAAAAGCAGCCCGTATGCCACTTCAGCCGCATTTAAGCTTCGTTCAGCTTTTGTCATCCAATAATCTGCCATTTTTTTATGTTCATCGCCCACTAAAACACCACCTCATCACGCTGTACTTCTCTTTTTATCGGCAAAACTGCATAGAGATCGCTTTCCCAACTGGCTTGATCTACGACGAGCACACTTAAGTTCGTATCATATGCTAAATTAATATGCGTTATTATGGCATAAATCCTGTGTTTCTCTTTGTGGCTCAAAGGAACAGTAGTTAACAGCAACACATCCAAATCTGATTCTGCGTCAGATTCTTCCCTAGCTACCGAACCAAATATTAATATTTTATGCACAGCAAAATTTTCAGTTATTTTCTTCTTTGCAGTAAACAATGCTTGCTTTTGATTGTCTGCTAAATTTAATCTTTTTATCGCCAATTTGGCAGCGACCTTGCGATGGGTAATCATCTTTTCTGCTCCTGTTCCTCTAAGATTTTTTGAATCAAGGGTTTTAGATAAGGAATCTCTTTTTTGATAGTCTGCCATATAAGATCATACTTCACACCAAAGTAAAAATGTATAAGCCTGTCTCTCATGCCAGCCATTCTACGCCACGGTATCTCCGGGTTATCTTGGACCAAGTCCCTAGGAATATTTTTTACCGCTTCACCCATTATCTCAAATTTCCTGATTACCGCACTTGATACCAAGTCGCTGTTTTCAAACTCTTTAAAGTCCATCTTTTCCACAAACTCTTCAATTGCCTGCATAGCTTCCAGAATATCTTTTAAATAAAGCTTATTATCTCTCATAGGTAAACAGTCTCTTTCAAAATATTATCCCTGATTTCCTCTCTTATTGTATCAACTGGAACTATATCAACAGAAATATTAAGTTCCCCTTCAAGAAAATCTGCCAACCCGACCAGGTCAAAAAGCGTAGCTCCCGTGAGAAATCTAACAAGAATATCAATATCGCTCATTTTCTTCTCTTCACCACGAACATAAGACCCAAATATCCCTACTAGCTCTGCTTTATATTCCTTGCGTGGGATTTCTTTAATTTCTTCCAATACTCCCTTAATCTCTTTCAGACTTCTCATGTTTCACCTCTTGTCTTTCCTTTCACTCTCTGGCAAAAGAGCCAAATTGGACAACTGGTAACTGACAACCGTCAACCGGTAACTAACCATTAACCTCTAAATGCTTGTACTAATGTAAGTTAGTTGCCTTCAACGTAACTACTCAGGTCTATTGAGCCTTTTTTAAATTCTCTCAAAGTTGCCTAAGCTGCTGTGGCATATACCGGAGTGAGCATTGATTTTACTAATAAGAAGGAGCGGAAAATCTTGAGGATAGCGGTGCAATGTGTTTGACCGAGAGAAACGAGGGAGTTATTGCACCGCCCGAAAGATTTGAGCACCGATACACACCTAAAATCCAGCGAACGAGGTGTTGCTACAGTAGCTTAGCTGAGTAGTTACCCTTCAACAGCATAACCAAGAATCATAATGCCAAACTTCTACCCAAAACAAACGCTTCCGCCGCCGCCACGCCCACACTCGCCCCTCGCCAGCGT
>CAZIRG010000255.1:0-2632 GCA_964541505.1 uncultured Syntrophomonadaceae bacterium
AACTGCTGCGAAAGAGTACCAGCTAACAGGTCTCTTATTGTTAAATAAATAAACCCAAACCCACTTCCTAAAAACATTGACTCAAGAAATTTTAACAAGGCTGTTTTATAAAGAAGATGACTTTGTTCTTTATACAACTTAAATAGGTCTTTAAACATTTACCCCACCTCCGGCTAGTATCAACTGATTTGATTTAACATGCGTTTCCCACATGTTTTTATAGCTAATAGATGCTGCTAAAAGTTCCGAATGTTTACCATGCTTTGCTACCTGACCATTTTCAAGCAGTATAATTTGATTAGCATCTACAATGGTCGATAGGTTGTGTGCTATGACGATTACGGTTTTATTTTTAATCAGTCTTGAAACTGCCTCTTGTATTTTATCTTCATTTTCAGGGTCGGTAGCAGAAGTTGCTTCGTCAAAAATTATAATGGGGGCATCTTTTAAAATTGCCCTAGCCAGTGCTAGTCGTTGTTTTTCGCCACCGCTTAATTTCGTGCCTCGCTGCCCGGTAATAGTATCATAGCCAGCCGGAAGCTTCGTTATAAAATCATGGCACTGGGCAGCTTTGGTCGCCGCTATTATTTCTTCTTCGCTGGCATCTTCTTTGCCAAAACGAATATTTTCTTTAATCGAAACATCAAATAAAAACACATCTTGAAAAACAAACGAGGTCATAGCCATTAATTTTTTGCTAGATATATTTTTAATATTTACGCCCCCGATCTTTATCTCGCCGGTATCTACATCCCAAAAGCGGGGAACTAGTCTTGCTACGGTCGTTTTACCAGCACCGGAGGGTCCCACTAGGGCAGTTATTTCGTTTTGTTTTGCTGTAAACGATACTTTATTTAAAATCTGTCGCTCTTCGTAAGCAAAATCCACATCAACAAATTCAACAGTATAATCAGCCGGATTTTGCGGGAATTTTGGTTCTACCAAGCTTTTTTCGCTGAGTAACCTGTGAATTTCTTCCTCTCCCTTTGATACTTGGTTAAACATACTCATAAACAACATCAATTTCATCAATGGCTGTGAATATCCCAATCCGACAAGCAAGAACAAAAGAAACATCCCCAGCGATAAAGTCCCGGCGAGATAAAAGAACATCCCTACGGGAAATATAACTACAACTCCAGAGCTTATAAGTATCTCCACTACACTAAAATATTTATAAGTTGCTTTACCCCAATCTGCTTCAAATTCACCATATTCAAGGCAAGCGTCACTTAGCTTTGCATAGGAAGAAGCAGTAAGCTCAAAAGCTTTGATTACTTGCATGCCGTTGGTGTATTCAATAATAGCCGCATTCATTTTTACCAGCAGTGCCATGTATTTTGGTATCAATTTAGTAATGCCTTTAAAAGTTAGACTGTAGAAAAGGAATATTAGTGGTAGGATGGCTATGGTTGCCAGGGCCATCCGCCAATCCATAAAGAATAAAAATATGGTGGTAACTATGGGCAAGGTCACTGCTCCTATAATTTCCGGTACATTGTGGGCAATATATAGCTCTAATCTTTCGACATCCTCGTTAATGGTCTTTTTCGTGGCGCCTAAATCTTTATTGGCAAAATAGCCCAGCGGTAAGGTCAGCAATTTTTCTGCCATTTGCACTCTAAGTTTATACAGAATTGCAAATGCTGCCCGGTGCGACATAGTTGTTGCTATGGCAAAGAAAATAACCCTGATAATTATGGCTGCCAATGCGATTACGGTATAGTTCACCATTTGAGTCATTACCGGGCTTGCCCCGGTTATTTCTACAACAACTCTGTAAACCATATAGTACGGAACTATGGAAATTGTAAAGCTGAGCATCGCCAAGATAATTGCTATAACCATTTTATTGCTCTCAGTCAGGCACAATTTTGCCAGTCGCTTCATGGAAGCTCCCATTCCACCCATTGTTTTTCCTCCCCCTCATTTTCCCCTTTTTCCCTCTTAACTGGGAATAGTTTTCATTCTTTTTGCATTCAATCATATCATAGTGTTTCTCTCCTCGCATTACTTTGCGGATTTTTTATGTTGGCGCACGAGTTTTTTTGCTGATTTATATGTAAAGGGACACGATGCTTACCGGGGTTATCGTGTCCCTCTACCACAAATGAAATTGAAAAAAGCAAAAAAACCGTAGGCTGACTTAGTTACTAGTGAGTGCTTAACGAAGATAATTTGTGGGATTTGTACCGAAATAATTTTTAAATGCCTTTGTGGAATTACCTTGCTGAGCATAACCGATTTCAAAGGCAACTTCTGTGACATTCTTTCCACCACTTTTTAAAAGTTCTCGACCTTGTTCAAGCCGGCGAATTCGCAGATAGTCAAAGACACCAGTGTACGCCAATGGGCGAGGGTTGAAGGTCATTCTTTCATTAATCCAACCTTCTCAAGCAACACCCGATTTCCCCCTAGGATAAGGAAGAGGGTGGGAAACTTGCTCCCACCCTCTAAGTAACTCTATTTGACTCCAATCTCGATAACGCGAGGAAATCTACCATCAGCAATCAGCGTATTTCCATTTTCCAAGCGGTGTACGCCCCACGGGTAGATAAAGTCGAAGTTGGTGTATTCCCAGACTATCTCCCCATTCGGAGCTACCTCGATAATGCGGGGGTTTTCTTTCTTG
>CAZIRG010000256.1:0-2580 GCA_964541505.1 uncultured Syntrophomonadaceae bacterium
TTAATTCAGGCTGTTAAAATGATTACTGCAACTCCGGCAAGGAGTATTGGCGTCGATGATCGTAAGGGCACACTTGCCCCGGGGAAAGATGCTGATATTGTAGTTTTTGATGAAAATATTAATATAAAAACAGTGATGGTGGGAGGGAAAATAACAGATTAACTACTAAAAGGTGTTATGGGAAGATGTTGCGAGGAGATGTTGGTTTTTGAGTTTGGTTTGTAGTTGTGCTGGATTCTTCTTTGAGAGAAAAACCACCCTTTCCTGTTAAATAGGCGGTTAGCAAGCCTGATAGTAACAGGGGGAACCAGTAAGTGGCAAAGCGAGCTACCAGGGCGATAGCTAAACCTTCCGCAAAAGAAATATTACCATAGGAGGCAAACATAATAGCCATGGTTCCTTCAAATGAACCCAATCCTCCTGGCAGTAATGGAAATAGACTGACCAAATAAGCGGCATAAGTAATAAGTGCTATGGGAATTATCCCTACGTCAAAATTCAGCATAGAAGTTATAATATAGATTTTAAGAGGATAAAATATCCAAACGAGGAAAGAGAGAAAGAATAACCAGTACCTTTCTTTGGTGCTGATTAAATGATGCGAGTGGGAAGAGGCTTCTGTTAAAAAGCCGTGTACTTTTTTAATTTTTTGTTGTATTATTACTAGCAGTCTGCTAAATCTACTAGCAATAAGGTTTTCACCGGGCGAAGCAGCCGCTTCAACTAATTCTGCACACTTAGTTTGTCCATTTCCACCATCTTCGCACTTCTTCCTCAGTCCAATTTCCAACTCCCTCGGCATATAAAAACGGTATAATACTGCCAAGACAAGAGCGAGAAATAAAAAAGAGATATAGATAACAAGAGGCAACTCAACTTTAAAAGCTGTTACTACAAGTAAGACAGTGGAAATAAAAAGAAAAGGGAGGAGGGTCAAAAACTTATCTAGTAAAAGGATAGCAGTTATTTTTTGATAGGAAAGAAGCGTACGTTGACGGAAAAAATAGGCCCTAGTTAATTCACCGCCAAACTTGCTGGAGGGAGTTACACTTTCGACGAAATTGCCGGTTAAATAAATGGCGAAAAACTCTCGGAAACCGATACCTTTATAAAATTTTTTAAGCAAATAATACCACCGATAAGCAGTTAGGGAGAGTGTAAACACTTGGAAGAGGCATAGCAGTAGTAAAATAAAAGGATTTGTGCGCAGGAACACATCTTTAATACTTTCCCAGCCAGCCAGAAAGATTATACCGACTATAATAAGTATGGTTAAAGTCCAGTAGAAAGAACGGTTTTTAAACACTGACATGACACTGCTCCTCTATACCTAAATGAGAATAATTTTCATCAATTATAGTATATATAATTTGCAGTTCGCTGTCAAGATAGTTTTCAATCCTCCTTCAATTCGTAATTTAGTTCTAGAGTAATTTTCGTTTTTTGCTGCCTGTCTTGGGTGTGTTGACAAGCAGGGGGATTGAGGTTAGAATTGTATTGTATTTTCAAAAGATTTATTTAAAAAGGAGTCCCAGTATGTTAAGAATTTTGTCTTTTATGCCCTTTTATTTCCTCCTTGCAGGTATCTACTGGATTATTATAGGTGTTGAAAAGACAATACAACCAGAAAAAGTAGCCCGGAAGATTGCTAAAAAAAAGAAAAAACCTGAGCCAACTGAAAAGCAAATTTTTAGGACAAGAATTGCCGGTGTGGCTTACTTGGTGATTGCAATTTTATTGATTACAGTTCTAAAAATTGATATTGGATTTTTAGAGAAGCCAGAGTTAACACTTCCGTCAGAAAACCAAAACCCTAACGGAGTTTATAAAAGTACCATGAAAGATTTCCTTAATGACAATATGATTCCGGGTATGGTTTTGGGAATTGTTGATGAAAACGGAACTCACCTTTTTACTTATGGATATAAGGGGATAGATAAAAACGAAAAGATAACTAGGAAGACTATATTTGAAATAGGATCCATAACTAAGGTTTTTACTGGATCGATGTTGGTCGATGCTGTTAACTCCGGTTCTGTATCTCTGGAAGACCCTATTAGCTCTTTTATGAATAAAGAAATGAAAAAGAATCAGGATTTCTATAACCAGATAACCTTAGGAAGTCTTGTAACCCACACCTCCGGGCTACCAAGGCTCCCCCAGTCCTTGGGCTTTACAATGGGTGCGATTATATCCGCATATACTGGCAGCAATCCCTATCGAGCAATGACGGAGCATAAAATACTCTCTTACTTGGATCGAACATCAGCTCCAGAAAGCCTTGGAACCAATTGGGAGTATTCCAATTATGCATTTGGTCTACTTGGCGTATTTCTTTCCAGTCACAAAGGGCTGAGTTATGAGGAGACTTTGCATAGCGTTATTACAGAACCCTTGGGAATGACGAATACTATAACCAATCTTTCGCAAGAACAAAAAGAACTCTTTGCTTCACCCTACCGAGGATATCTACGATTAGGTAGTTTCAGTATGGGCATGAAGAGCGCCCCTTGGTTGATGGCAGAGGGAATTGTTGGCGCTGGAGGAATTCGATCAACAGGAGAAGATATGCTTAGATTT
>CAZIRG010000257.1:0-2570 GCA_964541505.1 uncultured Syntrophomonadaceae bacterium
TATCATTATTCCCAATTATGTAATTATTTGTTACATAAGATTAAATCCCACCCTCTAAGTTATCAGCTTCAGGGTTTAAAACCAAACACCTATTTTTAAAACCATACAATTCTTATTAACTCAGCTATAAACTTCGAAACTTTGAACCAAAGCAGTTAGATAAATATGTTTGTTAATCAAAAACTTTTAGCCAATAACTGGCAACCGTCAACTAGTGGCTACAGGCTGAAAATGATCTGCATAGGCAAAAAGAGCCGGCGTTCCACCAGTGTGCAAAAACACAAGGGTCTCATCCTTGCTGAACTTCCCTTGACGGATTAAGTCAATCATCCCATCTACGGCCTTACCCGTATAAACAGGATCCACAATCAGACCTTCAGTCCTAGCCATAATCTGTATAGCTTCAATGCACCCAGGAGTAGCAACTGCATAAGCAGGCCCCGCATAAGCAGAATAGGTTTTAAGCTGACCAATAACATCCTCTGGAGCAATCTCTTCCCCTGTTACTATCTGGACACCCTCAGAAACAATCTCGGACATACGCTCTTTTAGCTTCTCCGTTACTTTGGGCAAGACTATCATTCCATGTATTTGAATCTTTGCATTCAATAAACGATTTCCCAGTTCCAACCCTCCCTGGGTTCCCCCGGAACCTGTTGCTACAACAATATGGTCTACTGTCAACTGTTTTTCGTTAATCTGAGCAAGAAGTTCCAGCATTGCTTCAGCATACCCCATAGATCCTACTACATTAGAGCCTCCAACGGGAATAACATAAGGGCTATGCCCATTCTGCTTCAAACGCTGGACTTCTCTTTCTACAGCAGCCTCAATTTCCTCGGCTTCTGTGCTATTAACAAATACCACTTCAGCCCCCAGCATGCTATCAAGAAGCAAGTTAGCTTGGTGCACCAAAGGTTCTTCGCCCCCCAGCACTAACACAACTCGAAGACCATACATTGCTCCCATAGCCGCTGTCTGCCGGCAGTGGTTAGATTGAAGCCCACCGCTGGTAATCAAGGTGTCACAACCTTTTTTCAAAGCATCTCCCACCAAAAAACTAAGTTTACGTGCCTTATTACCACCAAAAGCCAATCCTGTGTTGTCATCCCGTTTAACAAGCAACCTTGGTCCACCTAACAACTTAGTGAGTCGAGGCATCTCCATAAGAGGGGTAGGCAAAAAGGCTCCCCTTACCCTGGTAAAACAGCTTAATTGCATTAATAGCATCTCCTTCCAATTTTTTGTTTCTTGGTGTTCCTATTTCCCTCGCCGCATGGCTTCCAACTGTGCTTTTAACTCTGGGGGAAGAGACTCTGCTATGTCACGTCGGGGAGCTGGTTTCTTTTTCTTTGTATAATTACAATGAGCACTTTCCTTTTCTTCTTTGATTCTTGCCGCCAACCCCCTAGCAGAAAGGCAACTAGCACCAAAAGCAAGGACAGTGCGCTGCTCTCCCCAGTCAGAAGTTGCCACTTCCACCTTTATACCAGCATCAAGACCAGCTGTAAAGTTTTCAATAAAACTATCCGCTGTCTGCCCTTCTTCTGTAAATACCACCTGTACTTTACCATAAGATTCCCAAACAACTTTACCACCGAAAACTTGATAGGCATCGAAAACTACTACAATAGAAGACCAGATGCTGGGAATATGTTCTTGCAACATATCACAAAGCTTATCTCTGGCCGCTCCTAGGCTATCTTTCTGCAAAATCAGCAACTCAGACCAGCTATTAATAATGTTATAGCCATCTACTAGTAATATCTGACTCATTTCTCTTCACCTACCATCCTTTTCTTTGCCTCAAAATCTCATACAATAAAATACCTCCAGCCACAGATGCATTAAGAGATTCAGTCCTCCCTAGCATAGGCAAATACAAAAGAATATCACATTTTTCCCTAACCAGGCGAGATATTCCCTCCCCTTCTCCTCCTATTACTATGGCCAAGGGACCTCTTAAATTGCGGCAATTATAAATGCTTTCACCTGTCAGATCTGCACCTGCTACCCACAAACCTTCTTTCTTTAGCTTCTTCAAGGTCGATACAATATTAGCTACCCGAGCTATCGGCAGGTAGCCCGCTGCTCCAGCAGAAATCTTGAAAACACTTGAAGTCACTTGTGCCGCCCGACGCTTGGGTATAATAACACCGTGCAACCCTGCTACTTCAGCTGTTCTTAAAATCGCACCCAAATTATGACTATCTTGTAAATGATCCAGCACTAGAACAAAAGCATCTTCTTCTTTCTCCTCAGCTCTCTTCAAAATATACTCCAAAGAAGAATAGCAAAAAGGCTCTGTTAAAGCCAAAATGCCCTGAATATTTTTACCAGGCAAAAATCTTTCCAGCTCTCGTCGCTCTATAATTACACAAGCAATTTTCCGAGGTTTTGCTAGTCTAAAGATTTTATCCAGGAAAGCTTTCTGCAATCCCTTGGCCAGATATATTTTTTTCAACGGATAACTCGCCCGCAAAGCCTCCTCCACAGGGCGCCTTCCATAAATCATATCGGTTTCCTTTTCTAACAGCAGACTCACCTCCCTTAAACCATTTGGGGACGGT
>CAZIRG010000258.1:0-2566 GCA_964541505.1 uncultured Syntrophomonadaceae bacterium
TTTCTTCGTTAATAAGAACCATTTTCACAGACGAATAGCCTACGTCAACGCCTAAACTTAACAAAATCAATCCCCACCTTTACTTTTTTTATGACTACTCAGATTCAGGGTAACCGGTTCCGGGTTCCGGGGTTCAAGGTTCACGGTTCAAGGTTGGAGAACAAGGTACCCAAACCGTGAACTGTGAACCTTGAACCCGTTAACCTAGGTAGTTATTAATGCTATTATTTCGTTTCTAGTGCTCACTAAATTGTGATCTGTAAGCTTTCTTTCCTCTTGTGGTGTCTCAATATCGAAAGATTTAATAATTGAGGCCGGCCGACCTGAAAACACAACTATTCTATTCCCAAGTAACAAAGCTTCATCTATTTCATGCGTTACGTAGACTATTGCTTTACCTGATTTGCTCCAGATATCAATCAATGTTTTTAGCATGTTTATTTTTAAATTATAGTCAAGCGATTTAAAGGGTTCATCCATAATCAACAAATTGGCATCATACGCTAGTGCTCTGCCTATGGAGACTCTCTGTCGCATGCCTCCACTTAATTCACCCGGATATGCCCCCTCAAATTCTTCCAATCCTATTAATTCTATTATTTTAGATAATTCTTCTCTGGTTTTTTTCTTAGCGACTATTCTGATATTCTCAGAGACTGTTTTCCAAGGTAACAATCTATCTTCTTGGAATACATACGCTGTTTTCGTAAACTGATTTGTTATTGTGCCTTTATCTGGCTTTATTGCTCCTGAAACTAAATTTAGCATTGTTGTTTTACCACAGCCGGAAGGACCGATTATACATACTATTTCATAACCTCTCATCTGAAAAGAGAGGTCATCAAGCACCGAGAGACCATTATAACTTTTACAGACATTACTAAACTCTACTACCATACATACCTCCCCCTGCCTATACCTCCAAGTAAATTCTGACTAGATTGATACTCCTTATCTTATGATAATAGTTACTATCGTCATTATAGCAGAAAATATTATTCTTGCATAGTGGTGTTAAAATGTTTTTTGTGTTTAATTTGTAATGTGGGAGAATTTTATTTCTCTTGCTTTTCCAAGCGGAACAAAAAGAACCCTGTACAAGGTTCTTTGAAGTAGGCTTCTAGTTTCTATATGCGTTGACGGTGCCATAGAGCTATGATACGATGACAAACACAATATATTACTCACATCATAGTTCGGAGTGGCCAAGGGTAGCCAAAAGAATCTCTGCAAGTTTTATTGAGTCAGTCAACCTGGGAGATAGGAGGGTTAAGCCACGTGATTGCAGACCCGCTTTTTGAGCTCATTATAAAAATACTCGTTGTTTTTGGAGTGGGCGTAGCACCCGGAATTGAAATTTGGGTCGCTATACCTCTAGGAGTAATTATGGGGCTTTCGCCCCCGGTAGCCGCATTGGCAGCCGTGACGGGCACCGTGCTTTCGGTGGGCACTCTGGTAGCAGCATTGCCACGCCTTAAAAGTTGGTTCATTAGAAAATTCTTACTCAAGCAGGTAGCCGAAACAATGGGCGAACTAATTGATCAGCATCGTTTCCTTCTATGGGATCGGTACGGAATAATTGTCACCGTAAATGTCGGAGTGGCAGCAGACCGTAAAAAACGTCTTTATTATTTATGGGATCGATACGGAGTTCCGATTGCCGCCCTAGGATCACCTTTACTACCTGGAACACACCAAGTAGCCGCACTGTGCATCATTCTGGGGGCACCAACCCCACGGGTACTATTCTGGACCATCTCCAGCACCATAGTCTGGAGTATAGTCTTGGCCCTGATTTCCCAGACAGCAATCTACTATCTCGGTCTTGACCCGGCAAACTTTGAAAATATTCAAAGTTTGCTGGAACTACTCCAAAGTAGACCATAGTTATTTCTCACGTTTAGTTGAAGATTTTTTGCATTATATACACATCAAAAAATTTACCGAATTTCTTACCACTTTCTTTCATGATTCCTACGTGTGTAAATCCAAAATCTTCTAATATATGTATGCTTGTTCTACTATCTTCTACCATTCTAGCTATTACCGTATGCAAGCCTGCCTCTTTTCCTCTTTGCAAAATAGCTTCGGTTAATTTTTTCCCTAACCCTTCTCCCCTATGACCTTTTTTAATATAAAGAGAGGCTTCCGCAGTATAAGAATACCCTTCTTTATCTGACCAAGAATTCAGTGATGCCCAGCCATTAATTACACCTTTTTCTTCCGCAACTATAACCGGGTATCTATGGTTATGTTTACTTAACCAATTTTTTCGTTCTTCAATTGACTTTACTTTCGTATCTAAAGTTGCTGTTGTGTTAAGAATAGCTTCGTTGTAAATTTCGGTAATTGCCACTAGGTCTCTGATTTCAGCATCCCTAATTACGATCATTTTTTAATTCCCCTTTCCCAGGCAATATCACCCTCCCAATTCCCACCTCCAATTACTGCAACAGCTTAGTTGAGTAGTTACCTTCAAAAAATTCTTTGCAAAAAAGTTACAACCAGCACCAAGGCAAGTATAACTTTTATGCTTGTCCCTACAAGAAGACCAGTAACAGTTCCC
>CAZIRG010000259.1:0-2518 GCA_964541505.1 uncultured Syntrophomonadaceae bacterium
TACCTCGCCGGGATATAACTATAACAAAGAAGTCAGTTTCGAAATAAGAGAACACCAGCAGAAAGACTACCGTCGGGCCGCAGCTTTTATTAACCTTTCCTCCACCGATGTAGTTTCTCTGCAACACGAGTTCGGCATTTTTGGCGGCAAAAACGGCAGTTATATTATTCACCTGCTGCAAAATTTAAAGAAACCGCTGGTGACAACTTTACATACAATCTTGGAAAAACCTACTACAGAACAATTACAAACCTTAAAAGAAATCTGCCGCCTCTCTTCTGCTGTTGTCGTACAAGCCGAAAGAGCTATAGGCATGATGAAAGATATTTATGATGTGCCAGCAGAAAAAATCGTCATGATACATCACGGCACACCAGATGTGCCATTTCTAGACTCCTTTTACTATAAGGAGCAGTTTCAGGCCGAGGGAAAAAAAGTTCTCCTTACATTTGGCCTTCTTAGTGCAAGCAAAGGTATTGAATATGTTATTAAAGCTCTTCCTGAAGTTGTGACAGAATTCCCTAATCTTCTTTTTATCATCTTAGGAGCTACCCACCCAGCAGTCATTGAACACAGCGGCGAAGAATACCGCCATTCGCTAGAAAAAATAATCAAAGATCATAACCTAGAAAAAAATGTCGTTTTCCATAACCAGTATGTTACCTTAAAACAATTACTGCAATTTATGGAAGTTACTGATATCTATATAAGCCCTTATATAAATAAAGAACAGATTGTTTCCGGCACTCTTGCCTATGCCCTTGCCTGTGGTAAGGCCATTATTTCAACACCCTACTGGCATGCGGAAGAACTGCTGCGAGATGGCAAGGGACTCCTAGTATCTTTTCGTGACAGCCAATCAATCACCGAAGCTTTAAAAACATTACTAAAAGATGATACCTTACGCAACCAAATACGCAAAAAAGCTTACCAGTTCGGTCGCCAAATGATCTGGCAAAAAGTAGCCCAAACCTATTCCCATACATTCAGACAAGCACTCTTTAACTATACAGATATTTTTGTCCATCCTTCCCGGGAAAAAGATCCTTCCAAAGGGTCAACCATCCCCGAGATAAATCTTTCTCAAATGCGTACCCTGACTGATGATACCGGCTTTTACCAGCATGCTGTTTTTACTGTACCCAACCGTCAGCACGGCTACTGCACCGATGACAATGCCAGAGCACTGCTGGTAGCTGTGCTGAACTGGCGCATCCATAAAGATAAAACTATTCTCCCCCTCCTGTACGTCTATTTAAGCTTTTTAAATCATGCTTTGAATACAGAAAAGGGGCATATGAGAAATTTCATGTCTTTTAACCGAGAATGGCTGGAAGAAGTAGGCTCAGAAGACAGTCACGGTCGTACAATCTGGGCACTGGGATATACTGTTGCCTATCCACCTACCAAGGCTATCCTGAACATAGCCACTCGTCTTTTTAAACAAACTATAGACGCAACTACCTCTTTCAAGGCCACTAGAGCCTGGGCTTACTCTGTACTTGGCTCTTTATATTATTTAGAGCATTTTGGCGGCGATACAGAAGTAAGGCGAATCGTAAAAGAACTAAGCTATAAACTTTTACGGTTATTAAAGGAAAATGCTACAAAAGACTGGTTCTGGCCGGAAAACTCTCTTACCTATGATAATGCTCGTCTACCTCACGCCATTCTTGCCGCTGGACATTACTTTCATGATAACGAAATGTTTGACCTTGGGCTGAAAGCTTTAGAATGGCTTATTGCTGTACAAACTGATTCTACTAGAGGGCACCTAGTTCTCATCGGTAATAAAGGCTGGTGTCAACGTGATGGCAAAAAAGCTCGTTTTGATCAGCAACCGCTGGATGCAGCGGCTCTTGTTACTGCCTGCAGGCACGCCTATATGACTACAAAAAACCCCTACTGGCATGAAAAAATGGACTGGGCCTTTAGCTGGTTTCTTGGCAATAATGATATCAACCAGCCCATCTACAATTTTGCTACCGGCGGCTGCTACGATGGTCTTGAGCCAGGCGGTACCAATCAAAACCAGGGAGGCGAATCAACTATTGCTTTCCTGCTGGCTCTGCACAAGATGTACTTAACACCGTCCTTCGAAAATGAAGAGTTGCTAATTGAAAAGTAAAAATTAAGAGGTGATTTTTATGTATGCAGTAATCCTCGCCGGAGGTAGCGGCACACGTCTCTGGCCCTTGAGCAGAGAGCAATTTCCTAAACAATATATTAATTTATACCATGAAAAACAAACCCTCTTTCAGGATGCTATTAATCGGGCTATGGCAATTGTACCTACAAACCGGCTGATTATTGTTACCCACCAGGAGCAAGCAGAAACTGTCAAGTACCATTTAGCTGAATTGCAAATTAAAGATGCTGTCTTATTATTAGAACCTGTAGCACGTAACACCGCCCCTGCTATTGGGCTGGCCGCTTGGTATCTAAAAAAAACAGCCGGTCCTGATACAATTATGGCTGTACTACCGGCAGATCACTTGATTCCCGTCCGGAAAAGATT
>CAZIRG010000260.1:0-2491 GCA_964541505.1 uncultured Syntrophomonadaceae bacterium
AAACACAAAGATCAATTATGGCTGACCCGGCGCTTCTTGTGGTAGCACAGGAAACAACAGGTGCGGGTCTTGAGGAATTGATTGCTTTGCAGATGACTGATGAGCAGTTAAATCCGTTGTATCTCGAGTTAACAAATGAAATTGCTATTGCCAAGCTTCATCTTGCTAAACTAGGTAGTCGGCAGGATTTGTTACAAGAACAGCTGGCAATTATAGGGAACCAACTGGAAGAACTGCAGGTAGAGTTGGCTGAAAAGCAGGTTGAGGAGGAAAAACTATCTCAAAAAGTAGCCACCCTGCGTAGCCACCATCTCACTCTTGTGGATAGATACGAGGAATCGCGCATTTCGGAACTACTGAAGATGGGGGAGTTTAATATCACCGTACTTTCTCCGGCTCGTGAACCTGCGCTGCCGATAGGCCCACGAAAAATGCTCAATGTAGCCATTGCCGGAGTTTTAGGAGTAATGATCAGTATTTTCTTGGTATTTTTCTTGGAATTTTGGCGGAAATCAGCTAAGGAGTAGGTAAGTAGGGGCAATTTCTCGTGGTTGCCTTAGCGTTTAGGAGTTGTGCAAGGTGCTTCAAAAATTGATTAACAGGAAAATTTTTCTTATTACAATAGATATTATTATTGTTAATCTAGTCTTGCTGGTGTCATTGCTGTTAAGGTTTGAGTTTCGTATCCCCCCGGAATCGTTGGTACTATATGCGCAGAGTTTTATCTATTATACTGCTGCTAGAATAGCATTTTTTTATCTTTTCGGTTTATATAAAAAGCTTTGGCAGTATGCAAGCATGGATGAGTTTATCAATATTGCCATGGCGTTTTCAGCGTTGACGCATGACTTTTAAGATGCAAGCGTGCCAATACTTACAAGCATTAAAGACAATAAAGTTTTTCGCACAACTTTTAATAAATAGACGCTGAAAGACGCTGATTAATATATTATGTGTTTTGGTAGCATCAAATATTGCCGGTCCTTTTTTAAACTGGTTACTGTGCTTGACACAGTTATAATTTGCGTTTTCGTCATTCCGAACGAATGTGAGGAATCTTAACGTGGACAAGAAGGTTTCTCCCTTCGGTCGAAATGACAATATGGGCGTGAGTAGTTACTATGAAAGAAGTGTAGTTTATCAGCCTGTACTCTGATAAATTGCCTGCCTACCTAGTATGTTTGCGAGTCAAAACTAGGTTGCAGCAACTAAATAAAACACTACTAATTTCATATTCTGAAAATTTTTAATAATGTAACGACAACCTACTTTGTCCTACAGGAAGTATGCTGATGGTAGTTGAGGGAGAAAAAAACCTGTGGTATACTGATTAAAAGGTTAAGTTAAGAGGCCAGTTAAAGGAGGTTTCTCTGAGATGGAAGCTGTTAAAGAAAGAATTGACACTGTTCTGAACCGTCTTTCCGGTGAGCATCTTTTCAGGGTTTTAGATTATGTACAAAGGTTGGAGGAAGTAGAGGAAACTTTGACTCCAGGAGAGGTCGTGATTTTACAAAAAGCCAAGAAGGAGAAAAGCAAATGGTTTCCTGCTACAGATTTGGAGCTTTTTCTGGAGAATTAATTTTCTCTTATCAAGTTCTTTTAAAATGAAACTGTTGGTCTCTTTTATTCATTGACTCAAGGAGAATAGCAGTTTCTTTTTTGATGCGCTATTTGACCAGCCCATTCGACTACGCTCAGAGCCTGCCCTGAGCAAGCGCAGCGAGTCGAATGGGGTAAGCTCTGCGGCTGGCGCAGTTTACAGTTTACAGTTTACAGTTTACAGGGGTTGCGAAGGTTACGGTTTGACGGTAAACCGTCAAATGATAATTGGTAACTTAGTCAGCTTTGGTGTATAATGATTTAGGAGTGATTGATATTATGATAAAAGAAGAAAGCAGAAGAATGTCGGTAGAGCGAGCGGTAGAGTTGAAAGGGCGCATCAGCGAGTATTTAGATGCACGGACCTCTATTCCTACCGGTTTTTCTATGGCTAAAGAATATACTGCAGCCAGGGAGAAGATTAGGAAGTATCTGGGAGCAACGCCAGAAGAATGGCAGGATTGGCACTGGCAGATCAGAAATCGTATCGATGATGTGGGTGTGTTGTCCCAGTTTTTAAATTTGAGCCCAGAAGAAATTGCTCAGATAAAAGAAGTAGGACAGAGTTTTCGTTGGTCGGTATCCCCCTATTATGTAAGTCTTATGGATGCTGATGACCCTTCCTGCCCGGTCCGACGGCAGGCCATACCCTCTATGGAAGAACTGCAAGGTGATTGTGGCAGCGAAGATCCCATGGGAGAAGAGTTTACTTCGCCGGCCTCTTGTATTACCCGGCGTTATCCCGATCGTTTGATTATCAACGTTACCAACCAGTGTGCTATGTACTGTCGTCACTGCCAACGGCGGCGTAACATCGGGGAAACAGATTTGCCTGCCTCCCGGGAAGAGCTGCAAGAGGCACTGGATTATATCAGGGACAATCCGGAAATCC
>CAZIRG010000261.1:0-2490 GCA_964541505.1 uncultured Syntrophomonadaceae bacterium
TTCACAATCTTCCACCCCTTGGCTTTTTGTCGTCGCATCCTGTAATCGTTGTATATCCCTCCAGTATTGCTTAATTCAGCAGGTGTGCCCCGCTGGATAATTTCTCCCGTATCAAAAACCAGTACCTGGTCTGCTGCCTTTATGGTGGCAAGTTTATGGGCAATGATAATGGTTGTTTTATCCTTCACTAATGCATTGATAGTAGTTTGAACGATTAATTCATTTTCCGGGTCTATATTGGCAGTTGCCTCATCAAGTAGAATGATGGGTGCGTCTTTTAAAAAGGCCCTAGCAATAGATATCCTTTGTTTTTCGCCACCTGAGAGCTTGCCGCCGCCTTCTCCGACAACAGTTTCGTATTTGTCTGGAAATTCCATGATGAATCCATGGCAGTTGGCTTTTCGGGCAGCGGCGATAACTTCTTCCTCTGTTGCCTCTTGTTTTCCCATTTTTATATTGTTCAAGATAGTGTCGCTAAACAGATAAACATCTTGGAAGACCATAGATATATGGGACAACAACTCTTCTACTTTGACATTTTTGATATTAATACCGCCCACCTTGATTTCGCCTTCTGTTATATCCCAAAAGCGAGCAATCAAATTTGTGACCGTTGTTTTACCGCTACCGGAATGCCCTATAAGAGCAGTGATTGTATTTTCAGGGATGCGAAAACTGATGTTTTTAAGAACCTGTTCTTCTTCATAAGCAAAGCTAACGTTCTTGAACTCAATGTCAGAATGCTCTATTTTTCGTTCTTTTGCTGTTTCTGGCAGTGGTTTATTTTTATAAATATTATTCACTTTTGATAATCCTGCACTGCCTTGTTTAATCATTATTGTATCTCCTGCCATTTCTTGCAACGGAAGATAGAGCCTTAAAGTTGCCAGTAAAAACAGCAGGTATAGCGGTAGACTGAGTTCACCCCTTACTATAAGCAGGTAAGCACCCAGTACCACTGTGGGAATAAACCCTATATTTATTGCCAATTGGTAAGTTATCAATTTAGGAATGAGTTTTTTTTCGATTTTCAGGTTTTGTTCCCTAAAATCAGATATTGCCTGCTGATATTTTTTTAAGCTGCCAGCAGATTTCCCAAAAGCTTTAACCTCCTTGATACCACTTACAAATTCCACAGTGGCTTCAGAAACACGACCTTGTATATCTTGTCTCTTTAACAGTTCTGCTTCTGCAATGTCAAGATCTTTAAATAAGACGTAAAATGCCATGGGCAGCCCTAAGAACATGGAGATGGTCATACGCCAATCCAACAGGGCAGACACTGCTAAAAATATCCCTGCCAGCGATAACATGGAGATAATCCTGCCAAATATATGCGTAGTAGGTTCGACACTTTGAACAGATTCAGTTAAAGTGTTGCTTAATTCTCCGGCACTCTTTTTATTAAAAAACCCCATAGGTAGCTTTTTGATGTGGTCCCCTAGCTTCATGCGTTCTTGGGCAAAAATAGGATATGCTTTTACGTGATACCTGTATTTTTGTATATTGTTAATAATATAAGCTATTACTAAACTGAAAAGAAATCCCAGCACATAATGCAGTGCTAACTGCTGTGAAAGGGTACCAGCTAACAGGTCTCTAATTGTCAAATAAATAAACCCAAACCCACTTCCTAAAAACATTGACTCAAGAATTTTTAAGAAGGCTGTTTTATAAAGAAGGGGGCTTTGTTCTCCATACAACGCAAATAACTTCTTAAACATTTAATACACCTCCGGCTAATGTCAATGCATTGGATTTAACATGCGTTTCCCACATGTTTTTGTAGGTGTTAGACTCGGTTAAAAGTTTGGGATGCCTACCACTTTTTATTACCTGACCGTTTTCAATCAGGATGATTTGATTGGCATCTACAATAGTCGATAAGTTGTGCGCAATGACAATCACAGTTTTATTCTTAATTAGTTTTGAAACTGCCTCTTGTATTTTGTCTTCATTTTCAGGGTCGGTAGCAGAAGTTGCTTCGTCAAAAATTATAATGGGAGCATCTTTCAAAATCGCTCTGGCCAGGGCGATGCGTTGTTTTTCGCCGCCGCTTAATTTTGTGCCACGTTGCCCGGCAAGAGTATCATAGCCAGCAGGGAGTTTGGTTATAAAATCATGGCACTGGGCCGCTTTGGCTGCTGCTATCATTTCTTCTTCGCTGGCATTGTCTTTACCAAATTTGATATTATCTTTAATCGAAACATTAAACAAGAAAACATCTTGGAAAACAAACGAGACTAGGTCCATTAATTTTGCGCTAGAGATGTTTTTAATATTTATGCCCCCGATCTTTATCTCGCCGGCACCTACATCCCAAAAGCGAGGAATAAGTCTGGCTATGGTCGTTTTACCAGCACCGGAGGGTCCAACAAGAGCGGTTATTTCGTTTTGTTTTGCTGTAAACGACACTTTACTTAAAATTTGTCGCTCTTCGTAAGCAAAATCCACGTTAACAAATTCAACCGCATAATCAGCCGGACTTTG
>CAZIRG010000262.1:0-2488 GCA_964541505.1 uncultured Syntrophomonadaceae bacterium
AATCACTGGTCGACTATTACCGGAACAGGTGGTCGATTCCAGCGGAATACGCACAGGGCAACCGCATACGGATTTTCTTTCAATTTTTATAATTTTGAGGTAACCACTTAAGCCTTATTTATTTATAAGTGAGTAAGTGAATAAGTAGGTAAGTGAGTAAGTGGTTCAGTAAGTAGATAAGTGTGACTAATTACCCCGTCGTGCTTCGTCCTTACTTACTCACTTACAGCCGTAGGCTGACTTACCCACTTATTCACTAGCGACCGCAGCTTAGATAGGTGCAAATACCTGTCTGTGTGCTTGGCACAGAGCAGAGTAATAAATTAAACTTTTTCATATGCGGTCGCCTTGTATTTTTTCATATGCGGTTGCCCTGCTTTAAAGCTATCTCGCATCAGGAAACACCTCTTTTCACCATAGTCACAAAAATATCATGTAGCGAAGGCTTGGAAAGCGAAATTTCTTCAATCCCCAAGTCTTCTGGCAAAGACCGCAAAAATTCATCCGGCATAATTCTCGCAGGAAGTCTAAAAGCAAGGCTTCTCCCATTGATCTCCAGACCTTTTACCAGAGCATATTGCTTAAAGAAATCTACTTGTCCATTTTTTAAGGTAATTCTTACATTTTTCTCGCCGAAGTCATCTTTAAGGCGATTTATTTCTCCATAAAGTACTTGCCTACCCCTGTCAATCATGAAGATACGGTCGCACAATTCTTCTACCAGATTCATCTGGTGCGAGGAAAATAAGACTGTGGTTCCTTCGGCTGCCAGTTGACGTACAATTTTTTTGAAAAAATCCTGGTTAACCGGATCAAGCCCGGAAAAAAGTTCGTCAAGCACCAGTAATTTCGGTTTATGTACAATAGAAATAATAAACTGCAACTTCTGCTGCATACCTTTAGATAACGCATCAACTTTGCTCTTAGCATAAGCTGCCAACTCTAGCTCCTCCAGCCATCCAAGTGCACGCTCCTTGGCTTCTCGCCTATCCACGCCTTTTAAATCAGCAAAATAGAGAATGGTATCTAAAACTTTCGTATCATCATAAATCCCTCGCTCTTCCGGCAAGTAACCTATCTTTGTTTTATCAATAGCCAGGTCACTGTAAAGTTCAATCTCCCCGGCATCCGGGGCAAAAATACCCATAATCATTCTAATAACAGTGGTTTTGCCAGCACCATTAGGCCCCAGCAACCCCAATATCTCCCCCGGAAAAACTTCAAAAGAAACATCATCAACCGCTTTCACGGCATCAAAACTTTTGTAAATATTATTTACCTTTAAAATACTGCTTACTGTCATATCTTTTCTCTTTTCTCTTTATTATTTTATATTTTAATTCTACACTAAAAACCAAAAAAACTAAAGTACATTTGAGAACTTTTGACTCCAAAGTTGTTTCCATACGTACTTAACATGCTCACAGCAAAAACGTGCCCTTCTTTGCTAAATAGAGAAGGATAAAAAACTGCTTGTGTCGAAATTACTTTCTATACTCTATTCTTTTACAATTAAAAAAAGGAGGCGCACACCATGATGAAGTTTTCTTCCGGAACAGAAACGAAAGAAATTTTTTTGCCAGCACCTTCACTGGAAAGCAATGTTTCAGTAGAAACTACTCTCTACAAAAGAATTTCCCGGCGCAGCTTTGCCGAGAAACCACTTCCTCTAAAAACACTCGGACAAATCCTTTGGGCTGCCCAGGGGAAAAACAGCGATGAACCAAGAGGCACCACTCGCACCGCTCCCTCTGCCGGAGCTACTTATCCCCTAGATACTTACGTGGTAACGGGCAACATTAAGAATCTCCCCAACGGATTTTACCGTTACGAGCATGCCAGGCATCTTCTTCTACCGCTAATATCAGGCGACCTGAGGAAACAATTAACCAGAATCGCACTGGGGCAGCAATTCATTACCCAAGCTCCCGCAAGTATAATCCTCTCAGCTGTTTTTGAGAGAACCACCCGGCGCTATGGGGACAGGGGTATACAATACGTGCACAATGAAATCGGACATGTTACGCAAAACGTTTATCTACAGGTTGAATCTCTTGGCCTTGGAACCGTTGCCGTGGGAGCTTTTGACGACAAAGAATTAAAATCATTGCTGAAAATCGATTCCATCCCTCTCATGATTATACCCTTTGGACAAATAAGTGATTGATTTGTTCCCAGAGGAGAAATCCGGGGTCAGCCCTTGACTTAGGACAAATTAGCCACAATCCCTGCAATGTTTTTACTTAATACCTCATTGTTTCTAAGGCTCCTCGAAAATCTCTGATATGCCTTGGTCACGGCAGAATAGCTAAGATTGTCAAAAAGATGACCTATCTGCTTGTTGGTCATGCCCGTCATTTTTTTCATCAGGTAGATAGCTATATTCCTGTATTCCCCTTTATTTTTGAAAATATCATCAGGTGAGATTTCAAAATAATTTAATTGCATAGGAATTTTCTTTTTTGCAGGCAGGAAGTTGAAGCAAAAA
>CAZIRG010000263.1:0-2459 GCA_964541505.1 uncultured Syntrophomonadaceae bacterium
TACAGGTTACAAAGGAGAACTAATATTTAGCACCGAAAAACCAGACGGCACACCGCGAAAGCTGCTGGATGTCACCCGCTTGCGGAATCTAGGCTGGCAGGCGGAAACTTCGCTGGAGTATGGGGTTGGGAGGACTTATGAGTGGTATGTTGGAAAGGTAAAAGTTTGAAAGCTTAAGAGGGGAAAAGGTTAAAAGGTGCAAAAAATAGACGTTGCGGGGCGCAGGGTAATTATGATTACCTAAGGTAATTAACTTGCATTGTCGGTAAGTATACGGAGACTAGAAATTGATGGTTAGTTATCGGTTACTGGTTGTTCCCATCTCTTAATAGGAAGAATTAGTGAAGGTGACAAATATAAAAACTAGGTAGAAAGAAAGGGGTGGTTGGGGTAAGCAGTTCCACTACCAAAACCTACGAGATTAGAGATCCCATCCACGGTTTCATCTGCATTGACGATTGGGAAAAGCAGATTATTGACTCGAAACCTTTCCAGCGTTTGCGCCGTATTTGGCAATTAGCGTGGACAAACATGGTTTACCCTGGGGCAGTGCATACCCGCTTCGAGCATTCCTTGGGTGTAATGCATGTTGCCACACAAATGTTTGATGCCATAATCAAAAAGGCAAGTCGTTTTCTACTTAGTGAATTGGACTACAATGAAGCTGGGATAAGCCGGATGCGTGCTTTAGTACGACTAACTTCATTGCTACATGATGTTGGTCATGCTCCATTTTCCCATGCCGGGGAAACTTTAATGGAGGTGCGCCCGGAAACAGAGAAGCCATATAAACATGAACATTATTCGGTTTACATTATTCGCCATCTGATGAAAACAGTCATTGAAAACCATCCTGTTAATCAGCAAAATTATAAAATTACAGCTGATGAAGTTGCTGATTTGTTGGAAGGCAATCCTAGTCTTGGACCACATTTATTCTGGATGAACCTAATTAGCGGACAGGTAGATGCTGATCGGGTGGATTATTTGTTACGAGATTCGCACCATATAGGAGTACAGTATGGTATTTTTGACTTACAGCGGTTTCTGGTAACGCTGACGGCTGCAATAAATCCAGATACTGATGAGCCCACTATTGCTATTGAAGAAGGCGGATTTCATGTGGCTGAAAGCATGGTTATGGCACGATACCAGATGTTTACTCAGGTTTACTTTCAGCATACACGCCGTGCATTTGATTGCCACGCAGAAAAGGCAGTACAGGAGCTTTTGCTTAAGGAACAAAAACAAGTTGGGGCTAAGCAAACAGGGAAGTTTCCACCACCTGTTAACCAAGAAAACGTTCAAAAATATATGGCCTGGGACGATTGGAAAGTGTTAGGAGAGCTACAGGCAGGTGAAGGCGGTGAGCATGGTCGTCTTATCATAGAAAGAAAACATGACAGCTGTATTTTCCATACTCCCGAAGTGCCGCTCCATAAAGATTTAGAAAAAGTCCAGTGCATTGTTGAAAATTTGGGCGACATGGTTAGTTTTATGGATGAAGCGGAAAAGTCCTGGTATGCTACAGGCGATGATGATGTTCCCATTGTATGTGGTGTGGATCGTGCCCATGAGAAAGTAGAACGTTTATCAAAGTTATCAAATGTGGTGGCAGGTTTAAAACCAATTAAGCAGAAAAGAATATATGTGGCTCGAAAAAACAAAGACAAGGCTCTAATTAGAATTGAGAAACTCTTATAAAATAGAAAAGTTAAGTAACTGCTCGCCTCATGGCACAGTTAAAAAGGAGGAGGATTATAAATGGCTACCACTTTAAATATCCCATGGCATAAATATTCCCTAATTGGTTATCTAGCCAAATGCCTTCAGAACACCCCTAGACCTCCGGGTAAAACGGTAATGCAAAAACTGATTTATTTAATACAGGAGGCCAAGGGTGTGCCTTGCGGTTATGACTATCGTTTTTACAATTATGGTCCCTATGCCTCGGAACTATCCAGAGATTTGGAATACACTGATTTTTTAGGCGTCATCTCGCTGGAAAATAGGGATGATATGCCTACAGGTTATGTTATCCGCCCGGGGATGAAGTATGACGAGGTGTGCCAGCATGGACAAAGTTTTTTAGATAAGTACGCTAACGAAGTCAAAGGAGTAATTAGCGATTTTGGAATGTATTCAGCAAAAGACCTGGAACTGCGAGCCACGATTTATTATTGTTATCGCTTTGCAACCGATAAAGAGCAGCTACTGTCCAAGGAAGAGATCATCAGCCAAGTTCAAAAACTGAAACCACGTTTTTCCTCGGGCGTAGTTAGTGCTGCTGTGGAAGAACTTCACAAAAAAGACTATATTGACTTTCGCCTGTCTGCGTAAGCGTAGCGGGCTACATCGGCAGTCATGTAGTAGAAGCTTTAGGAGAAAAGGCTATGATGTAATCACCTATTAACTAAAGATATACTAGCCTTATTACAAGTATTGATTGCCAAAAAACA
>CAZIRG010000264.1:0-2450 GCA_964541505.1 uncultured Syntrophomonadaceae bacterium
TACCTTGAAACAATTGCTCAAAGAGGTTTACTCCCGGCAAGTCAAGGTACTGTTAGTAGCATTTTTCCTTGCGCTGACTGTAGTTATTATTTTCCTGGTCACACATGGACTGGCTGCCTACATTGTTTCTTTTATCGCTATCTTTTATGCCCTAATGTACAAATCATTACTAAGTGCTTTTGGTATGGAAGATGCCTTTATTCTTGCTGAATGGCTACTGGTCACTGGTCTTATCTCACTTTTCTTGCTGGATAAGATGCACCCGCTGATGATTCTTAACTTCACCTTTGGTCTGGGTATGCTTTTAGCAGCAGCAGTAAGTTACCTGTTTAATAAGGAAGAGTGACATATCTCCCCTTAAAAGGAGGTATGTCACCCTATCATTGACAGAGAGGTGTAATGCTGTGGAAAGAGAAGCCACAGGCAAATTTAATCTAAACAAGCTGGTACATGAGCGTGCCCGGCTGTTAATACTTACTTATCTTGCCGGTAGCAACGAAAAAAATATTCCTTTCAGCGAACTCAAGGAAAAACTGGAGTTTACCTCCGGCAACTTATCAGTACAATTAAAGAATCTGGAGCAGGCAGGATATATAAAAATTCAGAAAAAATTTGCCGACAATAAGCCACTCACCACTATTTCTCTGACCAGTGCGGGATTGCAGGAGCTGGAAAAATATCTTTGCACTATGGAGGAAATTATAAATACGGTGAGGAATAATTAATGTAGGTGATAAAATGGAGAGATATCTAAAATATAAAAACTACTGGCAACAACAATGGGTAAAAGAAGATATCATGAAGAGAAAAAGAATGAACCAACTTTTGAATGTTGCTTCTGCCGCAGCCAAAATACTGTACAGCAAATACAAGGTCAAGGAAGTTTATTTGCTTGGTTCACTGAGAGATGAAGAAAAATTTCATATCCGCTCAGATATTGACTTAGCTGTAAAAGGTTTAAGTAGCTCCAGCTATTTTACAGCCCTAGCAGAATTATGGCACCTACTACCAGCAGAAAGCGAACTGGATCTTATCCCTATAGAAGATGTCTCTTCTGCAATGAGAAAAGAAATAAAAAAGAAAGGACTTTTACTCGAAAATGAACAAAAAGTTTTTAACTTTTTAGATCTAATTTGGGAGCAATTTAATAAGGACATAAAAACATTTTTGTTGTTTTTAAAAAATTTGGACAACTAAGAAGTGGGAGGTAGGGACAAGGCGGTTTTGCGTTTTGCGTTTTGAGTTTTGAATTGGGATGGGATGGGGGAGCCAGTTAACAGTGGGCAAGTAGGAGCAAAGTTGAAAGTTAGAGACTGATTTGGAGAGCTTGCCCTAAGCGTAAGTCGAATAGGGCAAGCTCTGAGCGTAGTCGAATGGGTTGGACGGGGAGCAAGGAACATGAAAGGAGTAAGAATTTTGAAAAGTAAAATAATTACGTTAAAAGATTTCTGCCAGCAGATAAAAGATTTGCCAGCCGGGTTCAGCTTAGGGGTAGGTGGTCAGTCTATCAGCATGAATCCGATGGGTCTGGTTAAAGCAATTTTGAGCATCAAAATAACCAAAAAACTGCCCGTGATCGCCTCTCCTATCGGAGGTTTAGCAACAGACCTCTTAATAGGAGCAGGAGCAGTTTCCTCTCTGGAGTTTGCCCAAGTAAGTTTGTGGGAATTTGGTATGGCTCCCAACTTTCGCCGTGCCGCACAGGAAGGCACTTTTGAATGCCTTGAACACACCTGACCGGGACTGTTAGCAGGGCTCCGGGCCGGAGCTCTAGGGTTACCCTTTATGCCCGTGCGAGGCATAGTAGGTACTGATTATTTGAAAATAAGACCTGATTTTAAAGTCATTACCAACCCATACGGTAGTGACCAGGTAGTGCTGATTCCCCCTATCAGGCCTGATATTGCTATAATGCACAGTTTTGCAGCCGATACAGCAGGCAATGTTCTGGTCGATGAATTTGAAAATGAGCCACTCTTAGCACGTGCCTCCAGAAAGGTCTATGTCTCCACAGAAGAGATCCTTCCTTCGCTCTCAGACTTAAAAAAGAAAGATTACGGTCTGATAATTCCGGCTGTACATATTGCCGGCGTAATTTTATTGCCGGGAGGAGCTAGGCCGACTCGTTGCCGCCATTACTATCCCTACCAAGAGGATGAAATTAAGTCCTACTTGAAGGCGGACAGGGGTTAGTTGCCAGTTTACAGTTTACAGTTTACAGTTTACAGTTTACAGGGGTTGGACGGGGGGCGGGGTGTGGTTTTGAGTTTTGAGTTTTGGGTTTTGGGTTGGGAAACAATTTTCGCACCTATCTGTGTCCATCCGTGTTCATCCGTGGTTGGGTTTTGAGTTGGGGTTGGGATAAGGGGCGAGGGATGGGGGTTAAACAGGGGTTGGTTTACAGTTTACAGTTTACAGTTTACAGTTTACAGTTTACAGTTTACAGTTTA
>CAZIRG010000265.1:0-2448 GCA_964541505.1 uncultured Syntrophomonadaceae bacterium
CAACTGTTAACTGACAACTGTTAACTGACAACTATTAAAATGTAAGTTAGTGGTCTTCGACAATATAGTTGCATTAAAATACGATCATATTGCCTCACCGAGTATATCCCCCCTACCCGGTTTATTTCTTTTCCCTATTTATAAAGTTCAAAATTGCAGTTGCCAGCTCTAAATCTTTTTTTGTATCAATATCAATAATCACTCTCTCGCTAAGCAGGGGTTTTATTTTTTTACCAAAAGCTGCGTACATAGTATTTTGTTTAGACCTTTTCCCCATAAATTCTAAGAAATGTTTTGCTCTAAATAAAATCGTATGGCCATCATGAATCATCTGTTGTTTCAGGTCCTGACGTCTATAGCCACTACTCTTTTTAATAGGAAGAATATCTTCATTTAACTCAAACATCCATAGCGGATTAAATTTTTCAACATTTTGCATGCTCAGAACACAATCATAATCTTTATGCTCTAAAAGGAAATTATAAGCTTTTAAAAACTCAGCCGGATACCTAAGTGGAATATTCCCATACAAAAGCGAAATATAGTCAAAGCTCTTGCCAATATTGAGGTAAACATCGTAAATAACATCTTCAATCTTGGCTGTAGCAGTAGCCAGCAGGGGGTTTCTTGCCAAAAAATTAATATTATTTGCCAGGCATTTTTGTTTTACTATTTCAGAATCTGAGGAAACAACGGTAAAAACCTCTTCTTCAATCTTGCGGTTTAATGCTATTGAATACTCAACTGTATATTCAAAAACCGCCTTGTTGTCAATTTCCTGTATGCACTTCTCCTTTAATCCACTACTTCCTTTCCTAACTACAATAACCGAAAGTATGCTCATCACTACCGTCCCTTCTCAGAAAATACCTATACCGCCATGTTTTGTACGATGCGCTAAGTCTTGCTCATCAAAAAAGTGCTTGTCCAACAAACTGCCGAATAATTTTTTCACCTTGGCATTTATTTCCTTCTGCGTAATAAAGCTCTCATAATTCTTTCTTGCTTTTTCCATCATTTCTTCACGTTTGCTTATCAAGCCTTCTTTTGAAAAGTAATCAGTCAAATTGAGCGTAAAGTCTCTTGCATCTCCAAGCTTCATGGCAAATTCATGTATTCGATCCTGATCAATCCGGCCAGTCTTTAAGGCAAAATTAAATATTTCTGTACCCGGATAAGGAGTAGCAAACATTAACGAACTCAAAGGAATATTATTTCTGATGCAAAAGTTCAACGTCTCCTGACAGCTCTTGTCATCTTCGCTAGGCATACCGATAATAAAAGAAGTCGGTATGGGCATTTCGAGTTTTCTGCTAATCTCAATAACTTTTTCCATTCTATCAATCGTTTGCCTCTTGTTCATACTGTCCAACATTCTCTGAGATCCTGATTCAAAACCATACGAAATAAGCACACACCCCGCATCTTTCATCATCCTTATAATTTGTTCGTCCACCAAGTTAACTCTTCCGGTACATGACCAAAGCAAATCGGGTAAAAAACGATTTCTTTGCTCACAAAATTCGTATACCCTAGACTTGCTTGCCATAAACTCATCATCTTGGAAGGATACAAAATCAATGTTATATTTTTCCTTCAAAAAAATGAGTGCATCAATGATGAAATCAACCGAATGAAATTTCTGCTTGTGTCCCCAAGGCTGGTAACAGAAGGTGCAACTATACGGGCATCCTCTAGTAGATATAAAATCAATGTCTCTCCCCATTCCAACGGCGGGATTGGAGAGATATATTTCCATGGGAATTAAATCATAAGCAGGGCGTGCGCTTTCTTCATCCAGATTTTGAATCAGGGGTCGCCGTTGAGTGCAAATTAGCCTATTTTTATCATTGTTCTCTTTATAACAAATTCCAACAATATCATTGAGCTGTGCCTGTTTGTTTTTCTCCAATCTACTTAATAGCTCAACGATTGTAGCTTCCCCTTCTCCCGTGCAAACGATATCAACTGCGGAGTTTTTAAGTAAAATCCCGGGCATAGACATAGCCACACTTCCACCAGCTATTATTTTTACAGCGGGATCTATCGACTTAATAAACGCTGACAGTTTTATAATCGTGCCATAAGTAGGAACTAATCCGCCCAGCAAAACCACATCAAAATTAATATTTTTTATAATCTTTTCTGTTTCCTTTTCATCATACCTGTAGGCATTAATATCCAAAAAAGTAGGCTGAATAGCCAGCTTACTTCTGATTATATTTGCCAGTATGGCTAAGCCATGCGGAATATGGCGCGGTTTATCACTTAACCTGATTGGCGGATTTATTATCAAAACATCCATTTCTTGTATCCTTTCCTCTTTCATTAAAGCATTTAAGTCTTTTAAATCTTGCGTACATCATTATTTATACAATCTCCTTCAACAACATAAATGCCTCTGCCGCCCGGCAGCCGGATGCTGCACCACGCAAGGTTGCCAGTGCC
>CAZIRG010000266.1:0-2446 GCA_964541505.1 uncultured Syntrophomonadaceae bacterium
CCATTCAAAAAACTGCCATTACAGCAGCGGTAATTGGCAAAGTAAATATACCTGACAGGTGTGGGGAACGATAATAAAGAAAACGAATACCTCTTATTAAAATAAGCAACGGAGCAATAGCAAATAAGACTATTGCCACAAAAGCCCAGGCTACCTCTACTACCCCCTCACTTACAGCTCTTTCAAGTCCCAATAAAACTAACGTTATCGAACCCGCAAAAAGAAACCATACTAACCAACCGGGACGTCGCCCGCTGAGTAACAAAGCAGGTAGCAAACAAATAGTAACAAGTAAAGCCAAAAAGATTAATATGCTTAAAGAAAGTGTATGCTGATCTCCAGATATCCTAAAAGTACTGTCAAATCCAAATATCATCGTGAACCTATCAAGAAGCCATAACCAATATATAGGCACTAGCAGCATCCCTGATATAAAAATATAATAAGTTACCTCTATACTCCTCTTTGGTATTTATTTCTAAAGAAGAATAATAATGCCGCCTCGATACCATCTCCTCGGTATCTACTCTCAAATTTACACTTAACTCTTCTTTACCTCCTACGCTAAACCTGTGGTCTGAGAGCTCCAAACCAGGAACATTTTTGGATATCTCTATAGTACCTGACAGATATCCTCTTCCTCGATTGCGGATAAGTAAGGGGATTTCTTTTTTTTCTCCTTTGTCTAAGCGAAGTTTGATATTTTGAGATTCTACAGCCGCCTGCGGCAAAGCCAATTTTGAATCCAACAAACGCAAAAAAGCCTCCATCCCGGCATCACTCACTGCTTTACCTACCTGGTGCCCAGTGGATACTTGTTGTTGGCTTTTTTCTACGGCCATTTCTACAGATGTTTTCAAGCGATCTGTCAAAAAAAACATCTCTCTTCCCCTTTAACTCAAGCCTCATTACTATTTTCATTTTACCACATTTTCACATCGGAATAAACAACCGGGCAATAGTTTCTATTACATATACATAGTTTGCTGCAAAAAGAAAATAGTTAACTCCCGTTGTTATCAGCATAAAAATGGGCTCATTCTCAAAAAGGATGATTAGAACAAAGTATAAAAAGCACAATACAGTCATACCAAGGATTTCGAAGGATATAAGTATCAGTTTAAGAAACTAAGCATCGCCTTTGAGAATGAGCCTAAAAATGACACCAATTACCCAACCAACTATCATTAAAACAGCTATTATAAAACCTAAAGTAATTAAACCGGACGAGTCGGTATTTCCTTCCTGCGCCGCAAATATCAAAGCTATCCCACTATTTTTGTTGTATTTGTTTCTCACATTGACCTTGGGGCTCTTAGTCAGAAGCGTTTTTACTGTTTTGGTATGCTCTTTCCACGCCGCAGCTATTAAAGTTAACTGCTCGCCTTTATTCTTCTCCTCTAACATCTTAACAGATATTCCCATTTTGATTACCTCCCCAAAAATTTCTCACGGGCATACGGCGGCGGATGTCCTCTCCCTCATAGGCGGAAGAAAAGTCTGTTGGAGAGTGTTTCAATGCTCTGGAAAGTGAGCAAGTCATTGTAATTTCATACTTTTATGATCAAAAATGAGTTTAAAATATCTCTGTCATGCTTTCATTTACTCTCATTATCTCCCTTTAGCTTTGAAATCACTAATCGAAGGTTATTTTTTTGACATATTTTGGTATTGTTCTCGCAAAAGTAGCAACGCAATAGTTAGAAATTGAATACTACTTTACGGTTTACAATTTACCGTAAAGTGGTATTCAATCTCTATACTCAGGACGTTAGTGCCTGAATAGTTACCATTTTTTAAGCAAAAATACTTGTAAAAATAACTCGTTGTGACTTATATAGTTCGATATGGACATACCTTCCCCCTCCCCACTAAAGAGGCTTTTTTAAAAAAGTATGCAGCTTTACAATTTCCTATAAATCAAAACTAATATCTCCGACAACTCAAGCAATAAAATTAAGTCATGTTGGGGTTGTCGGTTTTAACGTGCGAGTGAGTTATTAGGTTAGTCACTTATTTACTTTTTCTATCTTAGCAGGAGTTTATTTATTTATGGCGAAACAAAATTGTGGCATGTGTGGTATGTAGTATGGTAAAGTGATTATACACAGGCTGGGTAGTGGGGAGCTTAAATGAGGTCATACTTGAAGGAGTCGTATATTAATGGCTGATTCTTTTGATAGAAAAGTAGTCAAAATAATAATTATTTTATGGGTGAAGAGTATATCTTGTAAAGCTGTAATGGTATAATAAAATAGGGAATAGAGGTTTAGAGATGCGAAAGGATACTGCGAATTATATAAAGTCTGCTGAATATGATCTGCAAACTGCTCAATCTATGCTGAATTCAGGAAGGTATATTTATGTGATTTTTATGTGCCATATGTCAATTGAGAAAATGTTAAAAGCAATAGTTGCTGAAGTAACAGGAAAAACTCCACCTAAG
>CAZIRG010000267.1:0-2441 GCA_964541505.1 uncultured Syntrophomonadaceae bacterium
GCCTAGTCATATAAATGGCATCTACTTCTGGCATAACACTGGCAAAATCCTCAACCAATTCATAAGGAGCGCCATTTTTGTCTAAAAAAGATAACACATCAGCGGCAATTTGAAATTCCGGCGTAGCCACAAAGTATTGTTTAACTCCTTGATACTTAGCAAGAAGATATGCCAGCGAGCGAATAGTTCGCCCACGCAACAAATCACCAACAAAAGCAATTTTTTTATTGTTAATGCCGCCATAATCTTTAAAACTGCGCCGTAATGTATAAATATCCAGTAATGCTTGAGTTGGATGCTGATCCTTACCTGAACCAGCATTAATTACCGGGACAGGTCTGCCCGTTTTATCAATCAAATTAGCAATAGTTTCTGCGAATTTTGCTTTATGATGGCGCATAATAATAAAATCAAAATAAGAAGAAAAAGTGCGCACCGTATCTTCCTCAGATTCACCTTTAACTTCGGAAGAAGTTTTAGTATCACGCACTTCAGCGCATTTTATGCCTAAAATTTGACAAGCACTATAAAAAGAAAGAAAGGTCCTAGTAGAGGGTTGTACAAAATAGAGCATTGCCCTCTTATGATTTAAAATCGAAGCAAGATATTCCATACCCGCTTTATCTTTTGCAATTTTCCTAATTTTATCAGCCAAATCACAAATTTCATCTAAAAACTCTAGGCTAAACTGCTGAGCATGCAGACAATGATAAATCTTATTTTTCCCCAGCATAAAAACACTCCTAGCCAATATTAACTTTTCGATTTTAGTGTCTATCACCAAAACAACGAAACATGAACAAACACAAATAAACACGAATAAAATTTTTGCTTTCCCAAAGAGTCTTAGTTAAAAAATACGATAATCTTGCCTAGCTAAGTATAATATATTGAAGAAAAAAAAGCAAAAAAAAATTAAGTACTAGGTGCTTCTCCTTTTTTTTATAGCGACCAGTTCTTTTTCCATCTCCTGTTTTATTATTGGCTCCTTATAAGCAAACTTTTCTTTTAATATTTTTAATGTTTCCTGTATAAAACTAGTTTTCCAATCTGTAAATATAGGATTATAAGTGAGCACAAAAGCACAAAATCTCCCAGCATCTCTCTCTCTTTCTCCTTCACAATAATCTTCAAAATCCACCCCATATATTTTATCATTCAAGATAATAAAGTTTCTCAAATTAATGTCTTCAAAGATGATGTTTTTACCAGTAATTTCTTTTGCCAGTTTATAGAAATTGTTGAGCCAAGAAAAAAAATCGCTTATTAACTGGCGATTTGATTGATAAAAATAATTATTTTTATTCTTTGCTGATTTTTCTCGCTGGCAAATGACATCAAGCAAGTTTGATCCTGCGATATAGGCCATAATAAAATTATTTTTGCCTGTATAATAAACTCTAGGCACTGTTAATTCTTTTTCCTTTAATCTCAACAGCATATCCAATTCTTTCTGCTTATTATTTTGTAAGTTATAATACGTTTTCACTACTACCATTTTTTCATTGCCATTTTCTTGCACACATCTAACTTTATAAACAGCGTTTTTTTTGCTGTTAAACTTTTCTTCGACAAAATATTTTTTTATAGAGTATTTTTTTATAAATCCTTGGTTAACCAGCATTTTCATCGCCCAATTCAATAGTTATCTTTGCACCTCTACGATACCCCGTTAATTCTTTTACAACCCCTTCAACTGCATTACGTAATATATTCTGCACAAACGGCACCATATCTATTTCTTGTTTATCTATAAACAATTTTATATTTTTTTCGGAAATTAAGCAATCTTCCCTTTTTGCTTTCCCTTGCAATACCCTATTACCGAGTTCCCGGCAACCATACCCACAGATATTACAGCAGGCAGGAGGGAAGTCAGGAAGCTTTTCATAAACTTTTTCTTCTATTAAGTCAACCAAGCCTGTAATATTTTCCATAGAATTTATAACAGGAATTCCTTTATAATCATTAAGCTTGGTGGAAATTTTACCGGATATGGCAAAAACACTGGCATCGAATCTCTCGGCAATTTCTTCTATACTATGTGCTGTTAATATTTTAGGCATATTATAATCGGTTACTCCTTCGAAAACAACATAGTCTTGGTCATAAAATTTCAATATTTTTTCTATCGATAACCTTGTAGGAAACAAAATATCAGTTTCATAGTAGCCCCTAGCAGTTACTAATTCCGAACCTGCCAATTTATGTCTATGTGTATTACTCCCTTCTCTGTCAATAGCAAATTCTTCAAAATGAATCTCTTTCAGCGAGCCCACAGAATATCTTCTTTTCTTTAGTTCACGGATAATATTTTCAATAGTAGTTGTTTTCCCTGATTGTGTAATACCAAATACAGAAAAAATCTTCATTCTTTTGTCTCCTCTCCTAACTCCTTGAGCTTTAACTCCTTAAATATACCAGTTACCAGTTACCAGTTA
>CAZIRG010000268.1:0-2438 GCA_964541505.1 uncultured Syntrophomonadaceae bacterium
AAGAGAAGCAAATTCACCGACTCGTACTTTTTTAGCAAGCAACGAACCTCTCAGGGCTGCGCCCCTACTTACATAGCACCCTTTCCAAAGAATACTTCTCTTTAGCGAGACGTCCTCTTCGATGATCGTATCCTCACCTAAAACAGTATAGTCTTTAATTACCGCTCCCTTAAAAAGACAACAACCGGCACCGATAACTATCGGACCATCTATTTGCACCGTATCTGCAATTTGTGTCCTTTCTCCAAGCCAAATACCAGGTTCAACTTCCTTTTCTTTCAACTCTAAAGTTAGTTTCCCCCTCAAAAAATCCCAGTGAGCTTGCCGGTACTGCTCGAAATTACCAATATCACACCAGTACCCCGTCATCACCTGCCCATATAACTCCTGTCCTTCTTGCATCAATAGAGGGAAAAGGTCTTTACTAAAATCAAACTTAACTCCGTGCTCAAAATAATTAAATACTTCTGGCTCTAAAACATAAATCCCTGTGTTTACAGTATCACTAAAAACTTCGCTCCAGTCTGGTTTTTCTAAAAAACGAACTATTTTATCCTCTTTATCAGTGACAACTACACCGTATTCAACCGGCGCCTCCTGCTGCGAAAGAACCAAAGTAGCAATGCTTCCTATTCGACGCTGGAATTGCAAAATTTTGGATAAATTAAAATCCGTTAAAGCATCACCGCTAATAACCAAAAAAGTTTCATTCAAAAAAGAAGCAGCGTTTCTAACACTTCCGGCTGTTCCCAAAGGAATTTCTTCTGTAAAATAATGCAAGTTTACACCAAACTCCTGACCATCACCAAAGTACTCCTTGATTTGAGCAGGCAAATACTGCAACGTTACAGCAATCTCTGTCAACCCATGCTTTTTCAAAAGCTTAATAATATGCTCCATCACAGGAACATTCATCACTGTCACCATTGGTTTAGGACGATCACAGGTCAATGGTCGCAGGCGAGAACCTTCACCTCCAGCCATAATAACTACTTTCAAAAGAAGTTCCTCCTTCTACAGTTATCCGGTTCATTATTTTTTTATTATAACCAGATTTATAGCAGCTTATAAAGGAACTTTGAGTCTGAGCAATTATGAATATTTTTTTGTTTGCTGTCGAAAGTTTTGCATCTGTTTATAAAGCCTTTCCACCTGCAGGCAAAAAGCGTCTAACCTAGCTTCAATTACTGGTGTAAACAGGTTGCCACCATCTGTTTCTATAGATAAAAATGGTAAGGAGGAGTGATTTTCCATCACTTGCTCGACATATTTTCTATCTACAGCAACTTGAGGTTTGATCTCATTGATTCTCTGACTGATGATTGATTCTGCTATCCGGTTAGGCATACACCCAAAAGGTCCGATAGATATAACCCCTGAAACCCTGTCCACTATTTCATTAATAGCTGACCCTACTGTTAAAACAGTTTCCCCGGTTAGCTTAGGAGAAACAAGGTCTTCAGCACAGTTTATAATCTTATCAATATCTAGCATATGGAATTCGTATAATCCTGATTGAGCTAAAATTGTTTTTATTTCTTTTTCAAAGTAAGTTTTAAAAACTCCTTGCAATCTAGTCTGGAGACGCTTTTTGAAAGAATAAGTGATCACGTGATCATTATGACCTTTTTTAACATTATAGTCACAGTAATAAATCCACTCCGCCATCGGTGCGGTTTGTGCGATAATCCCTCTGGTAGCTAGTTTATGGGCTAATTCCTGTCTGGAAAAATCATCCCGACGTACATAGATTTCCCCTATCAAAGCTATTTTCGGCACTTCCGACAAACTACGAGTTGTTTCAAGACTAGCTAGTTTGCGAGATGCCAGAGTCAAAGTTTTCTTGAGTTTGTTCCAAGAGTGGTGTTCTGCCGCATAGATAATTTGTTGGGATATTTCAGTATAATCTTGCATCCCCTGTTTTTTATCCTTGGCTATAGCCAAAATGGCATTGTGAATTTCTTCCAGAATATCGCTAATCAATATTGATTGCCAGGCTCTGAGCAAGACTCTGTTACCAAGCCCGGCATAGGCATTTTCGGAAGAGAGAGAAAGAAAAGCCACATCTTTTATCCCTTGCTTGCTAACAAAGTTTTTCATCAAAACATTATACTGTCCAAAACGGCATGGCCCAGAGGCATCCGGCATAAAATATACCAGAACCTCATTACTTGTTTCTCTTGTTTCTAGGTAATTTATCAGGGTGCCTAGAGTCAAAATCAGCGGCAAACACTCTTTGCAAGAAGAAAAGCCCTGACCAAGTTTAAATTCTTTGGCAGTCGGTGCAGGCAAAGCAGTAGCCTTTAGCCCTGCATAACGAAGACTAGCCGCCAACATCTGCGAAGCTATTTCTCCCATCGAAGGTACAAGAACATGCACACGGGGGTCATCTAGAGGGTATTTATTGCCGCTGGAATCTTCTACCCACATCTTTTTAT
>CAZIRG010000269.1:0-2432 GCA_964541505.1 uncultured Syntrophomonadaceae bacterium
TTGCGAATTAGCTTGAATAAGGGATTATACTCTAAATAAAGGGGGTTGAACCGATTTGTAGGGGTAGAGCTGATTTTCTTATTGACAAGCTCCTCCAACACACTTATAATATTCAATAATTAAACGTTTAATCAATGAAGGTTAAAATGAAGGTTAAGAGGTAAAAAGGTAGTCTCTTAGTCTCTTAATTGTTGAGTCATCGCACAACGGGCATAGAGGGATGGTAACCACCATGGATAAATAACTTTGGCGTTCGTGTCAAAAACGAACCATCCCCAGTGGCGCATAAAGTTAATCTTGAGTCTGGTCTTAGTGAAAGGAGTTGTGAGTTATGCACTATGGGTCTGTTGAAGAGGCCTTGTTGCAGGGCCTGGTGAAACACCTTAATACACTTTATCCGGATGAGATATTAAAAGTTCAATTGTTTGGTTCTAGAGTCAGGGGGGATGCAGGTGCTGGTTCAGATTTTGATATTTTGATAGTAGTACAGGATAAGATGTCTATTGACCGTATGAAGATTTATGATTATATACTTGATGTAAATCTAGAATACGGTCTTGACTTTTCTTTGAAGATATATGGTAAAGAAGAATTTGAGAGGTCAAAACGCTTAGGGTTACAATTTATGAAAAATATTCTAGCCGAGGGCCAAGAATTATGGGCACGCTAGAACGTTTTGACTTGGCAAAATATCGACTTGAGATGGCGGAAAAGAAATTGAACAGCGCCAGACTTCTTTTTGAACAAAGGTTTTTAGCGGATGCGCAGTCGAGGGCATACTATTGTTTACTCCATAGTGCTAGGGCTTTACTTGCAACTAGGCAACTAGATTCAAGAAAGCATTCAGGAGTTATTTCTTTATTTAATCAGCATTTTGTAAAGAACAAAGTGGTTCCAAAAAACTATGGAAAGATACTAATGAATGCCAAGGATTTGAGGGAGGATAGTGACTACGATGAATTTTATGTCACGAGCAGGAAAGAAACAGAAGAACTACTCAATCAGGCCTCAGAATTTTTAGCGGGCATTAGGAACGCTGTACGTAACATTGCTGAAAATTCTAATAAGAGCGATAAAAAGCCCGAATAAAAGAAGGGGTAATGAACGGAAAGCAACATTTTTCTTCAATATGAAACGAAGGCGTTCTGGCCACTTGTTTCAGGGGATGTATAAGGCTATACTTGTCGAGAAGGTAAAGAGGTGAAAGATGAAGAGATTTGAGGATTTAGACGTATGGGGAGACAGTTGAGTAATCGCACAACGAGCATAGAGGGATGGTAACCACCATGGATAAATAACTTTGGCGTTCGTGTCAAAAAAGAACCGTCCCCTTGTGTTCCTCCCCTTGTGTTCCTCCTTGTGTTCCTTGTGTTGGTGTTGAAAGGAGAATAAAATGTCAAACAAACTACCGATAGGCATTCAAACATTTGATAAAATAAGAAGAGAAAACTACATCTACATTGACAAAACTAAAGAAGCCTATGAACTCATAAACGACTACACTTATGCCTTTTTAGCGCGCCCGAGGAGATTTGGCAAAAGCTTATTCATAGATACGCTAAAGAATCTTTTTGAAGCAAAAAAAGAGCTATTTGAAGGACTGTACATTTACAACAAGTGGGATTGGAGCAAAAAATATCCTGTTATAAAAATTGACTGGGCTGGGGATTTGAGAACTTCTGAGAGTTTAAAGGACAGAGCATTTGATATTTTTAAATACAATCAGGAAAGGCTAGGTATAACTTGTGAAAACACTAAAAACCCATCATCCCGCTTCGATGAACTTATAAAAAGGACCTATCAAAAACACAACCAAAGAGTAGTGATACTAGTTGACGAATACGACAAACCAATACTAGACGTGATAGAAAACAAAGAACAAGCGATAGAAAACAGAGAATTCCTAAAAGGCTTATACTCCATCATAAAAGCAAACGACGAATACATAAAATTCTGCTTTCTAACAGGAGTATCCAAATTCTCAAAAGCATCAATATTTAGCGGACTAAACATGCTAAGCGATATATCGCTATTGCCCAAATACGGCAACATCTGCGGCTACACAGAAAAAGACATAAAAGAGTGTTTCAAAGAATACTTAATCGATGTGGATTTTAAAGAACTTAAAGCATGGTATGACGGTTACTGGTTTTTAAAAGACAAAATATACAACCCCTTTGACATGCTGCAATACTTGAACAACAAAGAATTTGATAACTACTGGTTTGCAAGTGGCAATCCGAGCTTTTTGATAAAGCTGATAAAAGAAAAAAAATACTTCTTGCCGAACTTATCAAACTTGGTAGTAGATAAAAAGCTGCTAGATGTATTTGACGTAGAAAGAATAGACGTGGAAGTGCTTTTATTTCAGGCGGGATATCTGACGATAAAAGAAACCATACCAAAGAGAAGAAAGACAATATACAAGCTAG
>CAZIRG010000270.1:0-2421 GCA_964541505.1 uncultured Syntrophomonadaceae bacterium
GAAGCGTCCCTGATGTCCCTTGATTATTTTCAATTAAATATGTTAGAATGCCATGAAGCGAGATCTGCATGGTGCAAGAAGAATAATGGGAAGTAGGGAGAAAAGTGGAGTTGTCAAAAGCTAAGACAGTTCTTATTATTGCTTTTTTGGTTTTAAATATATATTTGGCTTATCAGATTTGGGTGGGGCAAGAATTTGTTTTATCTTATGCTGCTGTTAGCTCAGAAGAAGTAGAGCGGGTAATGGATCTGCTGGTAGAGAATAATTATTTGCTGACCACAACACTTCCTCGTCAAACCCAAAAAATGAGCCTATTTTCTGTGCGAGCCCCAGCGCCAGAAAAAGAGAAATACCGGCAAGCTTTTTTTGCAGAGGAAGAAAAAAATGTTCTAAAGCGACGTCAAAGTAACGACGAGATAGTGTATACTTATCAAGGGAAAATTCTTGTTTTTCACGATAATGGTCAGGTTATTTTCCGTAGCTCTGCTCGACCAGAAGAAATTAACCAGCTGCCTTTAGAGAAGCTCAAACAACAAACAAAGGAGTTTTTGGATCAAGTTGGTCTTTTGCCGGTGGATGCTGAGTTTGATGCTGTTTATCCTATTAGTGCAGGGGAGCAAGTTGTTCGGTTTTACCAGGTTTATGAAGGTATCCCCTTGTATGCATCTTATATAAATGTTTATTACCTAGGAAATTATTTATCACGAATAGAGTTTTACTGGCTGAAACCTTTGGGGTTTAGTGGGGAAAGTCGACCAGTTATTTCAGCAAGCCAAGCACTTTTTTCTTTTTTAGAAGCCTGGGGGCCTGCGGTTGAGCCAGTAGAAATAATAGAAATAACCCTGGGGTATTACAGTCAGGAATATGAAGCTGAAAAATGGGAGGTTGTCCCTGTCTGGCGTATAATTACCGACACTAAGGAAGTAACCTATGTTAACGCCTTTAGCGGTGAAAAAGAGGGAGAATTAAAAACCTCGGGGGACGACGGAGACGATGGAGGACGAGGTGTTGGTTGATGGTTGGTGATAACGGTTAACAGGGTTTGGAAACCTTGTGGGGGCGGGAGAAGTTTTGGCTTGATGGAAGTAGGAGATGGTAACCGTAATGTGTCAATCAAGGGAGGATGTAAAATTGGAAAAACTGGTTATTAAAGGGCCGGTAAAAACAAAGGGCACACTGAAAGTCGGTGGAGCTAAGAATTCTGCTGTGGCTGTATTGCCGGCTGCTTTGCTGGCCAAATCTGCTGTAACCGTAGAAAATGTTCCGGCTATTAGTGATATCCACATGCAAATAGAAATAATAAAATCATTAGGAGCCAGTGTCACCTGGATGAGGAAAGATACTCTTCTAATAGATCCTTCTAAAGTCCAGCCAAAGATAGTTTCCTACGATATATTCAAAAAGCTACGAGCTTCATATTATCTTATGGGAGTTTTATTGGGTCGTTTTGGTTGGGGAAAGGTGCCAGTTCCTGGGGGTTGTGACTTGGGGCCCAGACCTATAGACCAGCACTTAAAAGGATTTTCTGCTCTGGGTGCAGATATAAAGGTAAACCAAGGGCTGGTAGAGATGCAGTCTAAAAAGTTGCGGGGTAGCAAAATTTATCTGGATGTAGTTAGTGTAGGAGCTACCATTAATATTATGCTGGCTGCTGTACGGGCTGAGGGGAAGACTGTCATCGTGAACTGTGCTAAGGAGCCAGAGATAGTTGACGTAGCTAATTTTTTAAACGCTATGGGAGGAAATGTCCGTGGCGCAGGCACTGATGTTATTAGGGTGCAAGGAGTAGGGGACCTAGGAGGGACTACCTACAGCATAATACCTGACCGTATCGAAGCAGGAACGTATATGCTGGCGGCAGCAGTATCAGGCGGTGAGGTGCTGCTGGAGGATGTGATTCCCAAACATTTGGAATCTATAATAGCGAAATTGAAAGAAGCGGGAGTTATGCTTGAAGTGGGAGAAGATACTCTCCTAGTGCGTGGAGGAAACTCTTTACGAGCAGTAGATGTGAAGACGTTTCCTTACCCGGGATTTCCTACGGATTTGCAATCTTTGATGATGGTTTTATTAACGCAGGCTGAGGGGACAGGAATTGTTTCTGAAAATGTTTTTGAAAACCGTTTTCGGCATGTAGATGAATTAAAACGACTTGGTGCAAAGATAAAAGTAGAAGGGCGTAGTGCTGTGGTACAAGGAGGGACAAACCTGACGGCTTGTCCGATCAGAGCTACTGACTTGCGAGCAGGCGCAGCCTGCCTGCTAGCAGCACTAGTAGCCGAGGGAGAAACAGAAATAAGTGGGCTGGATCATATTGATAGAGGATATGAAGATATTGAAAAAAATCTTGTTTCTTTGGGGGTAGAGATAAAAAGAGTTGACGGTTAACAGTCTGCTGACTGCAGTTTACAGTTTACAGTT
>CAZIRG010000271.1:0-2410 GCA_964541505.1 uncultured Syntrophomonadaceae bacterium
GCTTTAACACTGCAAAGCAATAAAGTTTATTGACAGCTTAAGTCTTCTTACTTTATAATATATTTAAAGCATGTTGAAAAGAAAAAAAGAAAAGCATAAAGGAGGAATTTTATGGAAAGATTCAAAGAGGGATTAAGAAAAAATGAAATAATTTTAGTAGATACGACTTTAAGAGATGGAGAACAGACTGCAGGGATTGTTTTTTCTAATCGTGAAAAAGTCCGTATAGGCAAAATGCTGGATAGGATTGGCGTACATCAGATAGAGGCAGGTATTCCTGTTATGGGTGGAGATGAAAAAGAATCTATTCGTATGCTGGTTGACTCAGGGTTACAAGCCAGTATAATGGCCTGGAACAGAGCTAATGTGAAAGATATTACTGAATCTATTGATTGCGGTGTTGATGCCGTGGCTATCTCTATTTCCAGTTCTGACATTCACTTAAAGTACAAGCTCAAAACTACACGGAAACAAGTTTTGAAAAATATCAGAGAATCTGTTGAATTTGCTAAAAGTCATGGTCTTTATGTTTCTGTGAATGCTGAAGATGCTTCCAGAAGTGATTTTGGCTTCTTAGTTGAGTTTGCTCTTACTGCTAAAAAGGCTGGTGCCGATAGATTGCGTTATTGTGATACAGTTGGTATTCTTGAACCATTTAAAACACAGGAAATTATTACTCGCTTATTCAAGGAAATCGATATGCCCATAGAAATGCACACTCATAATGACTTTGGCATGGCTACAGCAAATTCTTTAGCCGGTTTAAAGGCAGGAGCACGACTGATAGGGGTTACTGTAAACGGTTTGGGAGAAAGAGCTGGCAATGCTGTATTAGCAGAAATTGTCATGTCTTTAAAATATCTTTTTAATATTGACTTAGACCTGAAGACAGAAGAATTCCGGGAGTTGTCAGAGTATGTAGCTCTGGCAGCCAGCAGACCGTTGCCTGCCTGTAAACCTATTGTGGGGAGTAATATATTTTCTCACGAATCCGGTATTCATGCTGATGGTGTCATAAAAAACCCTGCTACTTACGAAGTTTTCCGACCCGAGGAAGTGGGGCTGAAGAGACGAATTGTTTTGGGGAAACACTCTGGTTCAAAAGCTATTTTACTGAAATTTAAGGAATATGACATTGAAATTTCTCCAGAAGAAGCAATGGAAGTGCTTCCTTTAGTCAGAGGAGCTACTGTTGATTTGAAACGCTCTCTTTTTGATAAAGAGTTGATATATATATATGAGGACTACTTAAAAGAGAAAAAGCAAAGGATATCCATTGGGAGTTAACAACTAAATAGATTAGCTTTATTTAAAGTAATGAATAAACCCATTAAGATAAATAAACCTCCGAAATAATAAAACACACTTGGCTGCTCATTAAGAATCAACCAAGCAAGAAAGCTCGCTCCGACAGGTTCACCTAAAATTATAATAGATACTAATGAGGCAGGTATTCGTTTCAATGCCCAGTTAAAGATGCTATGACCCATAAGCGTAGGAACCAAGGCTAAAAGCAAAAATAAATAAAAATCTTGCCAGGGGTAAGGGTATAGAGGGGTACGAGTAAATAGGCTTAACAGTAAAAGCATAATTGAAGCTGATCCATACACCCGAAAAGTATAGTTTATGGTACTTACATTTTGGCGCAATCTTCTTCCTATAAGTAGATATCCGGCCATCATCACTGCTCCTAAAAGTGCCAGACTATCTCCAAGTAAAGTATTTTGGAAAATATTTTGCTCAATTGTTTTTTCCCCGACACTGATGATAATTACTCCCAGTATAGATAAAAAAATACCTGCAAAAACAGATTTAATTATTTTTTCTTTTAAGATTAAATAGTTAAAAGTAACAATAAAGACGGGATGCAATGAAACAAGTATTACAGAGCTGGAAATGGAAGTGTAATTTAAAGATGTTATCCAAAAATAAAAGTGAAAAGCAAGAAAAAAGCCGCTAAGTAGGTAGTATTTTTTGTAATGCTTGATGTCTTTTTTGCCACCAAACACAAAAAAGGGCGTTAATATTAATGTTGTAAAAAAAAGCCTGAAAAAAGCTATTGCTAATGGTGGCGCTGTGATAAACCTGATAAAGATTACGGCAAATGAAACAGCAAAAACACCACAGAAGACTGCTGCGATGGTAAATATTTTTTTATTCATTTTTAGCTCCTTACATATATTTCTTTTGTTACTTTTTGAATTCGCTATAGTTAAAATTTTACCTGCCTTTTCATCCTGCCAAAGGCAGCAAACTTACATTATTAGCATCAGTAAGTAGAATTGTAACTGCTTAGCTAAGCTGCTACAACAACACCACGTTCGCTGGATTTTATATGTGTATCGGTGCTCAAATCTTGAAGGCAGTACAATAACTCCCTTAGCTATCGCTCAGTTAGCTATCGCTCAGT
>CAZIRG010000272.1:0-2409 GCA_964541505.1 uncultured Syntrophomonadaceae bacterium
TCGGACTTTCAGTCCGGACAAAACCCACCTGCTTTAGCAGGTGGTCGTTTAGTTACAAAGAATAGGATAAACATTTTTCCCTCTTGCTCCTTTTTAAAAAATATGCTATTATGTTGTAACAAACCCTTATGCCCTGCGATGTGCGTGTTAAACCGAAAAGTTTTGAGCTAACACTAATGAATTGGGAACTTGGTCTCTGTCGGTGGCGTATATGCCTTTTCTAAGGACATGCAAAGCAGATAGGCTGGTCCCCCCTTGTATAGAGGGCAGTTCAAAACCAACGGCTCACGGCATGGCGGGGTTTTTATTTGTTTAAGTCTTTTAATAAAGAAAGAAGGCGAAGACTTGAAGATTCTAAATGAAAAAGACAGCTTAAGTAGCGAAAAGGACATTTTAAATCGCTTGCGTAGAATTGAAGGTCAGATAAAAGGCCTTCAAAGATTGGTTGAAGAGAAGAAAGATTGTGAAGCAGTATTAATGCAGATAGCAGCTGCTCGTTCTGCTATTAATAAAGTAGGTATAATTATCTTTAAAGAACATTTTAAAGACTGTATTCAAAAAGCTTGTCAGGAGAATAGGCAGGAAGAACTGGTAGATTCCTTAACCTGCTTGATGGATAGATATATACAATGACCTATCGTAATTACTCAGGCTCTAACGTAATAGTTAGAGCCTGAATACCACTTTACAGTTTACAGGGTTATCAGCTTACAGTTTACAGTGATTATGAGGTTACAATTTGCTATACTATACAATAATTAACTGGCAACTGGCTGTAGCTGAATAGTTACATGTGGTTGGTAGTTTGCGCCCTAGGTTCTTGCTGGGTGGTATAACCAAAAATATCTATTTCTGATAATTAATAAGGTAGGTGATATTCTAATGTCTGTACAGAAAACTTTTCAGAAGCTGATAGAAAATATCAAAAAAAAAGATATAGGTCTCAAAGATTTTTTAGAAAACCTTCATCCTAGTGATTTAGCTGATCTGGTTGAAGACTTGAGCGATCAGCAGAAACAGGAGTTTTTTGCTCTTTTATCTGATGAAGAAGCAGCAACAATTATCCAGGAGATGGAAGAGTTTGATCAAGCTACGCTTTTCCGCTTGTTAACAAAGAAGAGAGCTTCGGCTATTATAAAAGAGATGGCTTCGGATGATGCTGTTGACCTTCTAGGAGAGTTATCACCAGAGGAAACTAAGGAGCTTTTGGCTCTTATAGATGAGGAAGCTGAAGAGATTCGTGGTTTGCTGCAGTATCCGGAAGATTCTGCCGGGGGTATAATGACCAAGGAGTTTATTTCTCTCCCTGGAACTTTGCCAGTAGAAGAAGCTATTACCCGGTTAAGGGAAATTGCACCCAAAGCTGAAACCATCTATTATATTTATGTAGTAGACTACAGAAATCGCTTGACAGGTGTTCTTTCTTTAAGAGAATTGTTTGCTGCGCAGGATGGAACCTTGATAGCAAAAATAGTACGTAAAAATATTATTAAAGTTGACGCAACTACTGATCAGGAAGAAGTAGCTCGCCTAGTTTCCAGATATGATCTGCTGGCAGTGCCTGTTGTTGATGAGGAAGGGTATTTGCTGGGTATCATTACTATTGATGATATTCTGGATGTAGTGGAAGAAGAGGCTACGGAAGATATTTACAGGCTGGTAGGTACTTCAGAAGTTGAAGGAACAGACCTAGTAGAGGCTTCTGTGTTTAATATGGCTAAAAAAAGATTACCTTGGCTAATGATAAGTTTGTTGGGGGGACTGGTTTCAGGAAGCGTTATTGGTGTTTTTGAAGAGGCATTGCAGGCAGCTGTTGTTTTGGCTGTGTTTATTCCTGTAATTATGGATATGGGAGGAAATGTGGGAGCACAATCTTCTACCGTTTTTGTGCGAGGATTGGCTACGGGCGAAATCATAGCGCCTGATGTTTGGCGTTATTTTTTGCGAGAAGTCAGGATAGGTCTTACCATAGGTATAATCACAGGAATAATGATTGCTGTAGCTGCTATCGTATGGAAAGGTATTCCAACGTTGGGAGTAGTAGTAGGTACAGCCATGTTTGCAACAGTTTTTTTGGCGGCTGTTATTGGTATAGTAGTGCCAGCAATATTAAACAAACTTGGTGCAGATCCAGCATTGGCCGCAGGACCATTTGTAACGACTATCAAAGATGTCACGGGGTTGTTGATTTATTTTTATGTAGCCGGGGTACTTTTGGGAGTAGGATGAAAGGTTATACTCGGTGAAGCAATATAATCGTATTTTAATGCAACTATATTGTCGAAGACCACTAACTTGCATTTTAATAGTTGCCAGTTAACAGTTAACAGTTGCCAGTTAATAGTTGATAGTTGGTAACTGGTATGATCAAAAAAGACCTTGGTTGTGGATAACTATTAATGCTAGCGT
>CAZIRG010000273.1:0-2404 GCA_964541505.1 uncultured Syntrophomonadaceae bacterium
GCATAAAAGGTAATTGTATTGTATAAAAATTCATTAAATGATATAATATTTTTGATGCAGGGAAGGATAGTAAATCTTGCAAAAATGGGGAGGTATATCATGAAAAGAATAGCAGTTCTTACGGGTGGAGGAGATGCTCCCGGACTTAATGCCGCAATGAAAGCAGTCGTTTATAAAGCAAATGACTATGACATTAAAGTAATAGGAATTATAGACGGCTGGGAAGGCCTTCTTGACGGCTTTTGCGATGAATACTTTGAGTTAGGCTATACAGTTGTTCGAGCTTGGGACAGGCATGGAGGTACTAATATAGGATCCTCAAGAACAAATCCCTTTAAATGTAAAGATGAAGAAAGCAAAGAGGTCAGGGATAGATCTAACGAGATTTTAAGAAACATAGAGAAACTCGAATTAGATGCTGTCATAGCGCTTGGGGGCGAAGATACACTTGGGGTTGGTTACAAACTTTGGAAAAAAGGAGCCCCTATAATTGGAATTCCAAAAACAATAGACAAGGACATTCCAGGTACTGATTATACACTTGGATTTGATACAGCATTAAGAAGTTGTTCAGAAATAATTGAGAAGTCCAGAACTCCAGCCGGCTCTCACCACTGGATACAGGTATTAGAAATAATGGGACGACATACAGGCCATTTGGCTCTTTGGTCAGGTATTGCAGGTGGGGCGTATATAATACTCATACCAGAGTGGAAATTTTCTTGGGAAAAACTCTTCACTCTTATTGAAAAAAGAATGGAGAGAGGAACGAGAGATAGACGTTATCCACGGTATGCTGTGTTGACCGTTTCAGAGGGCTCTTCGGCTGAGGAAGAAGATGTTGTCACGATAGAAAAATCCAGAGATGATTTTGGACATGTAAAACTTGGCGGTATAGGACAATATATATCTGAAAAGATCAGGAAAGATACAAAGTGGGATTCAAGGGCTGTAGTCCTTGGACATACACAAAGAGGTGGACCTCCGAGTCCGGTAGATAGAATTATGGGATTTTTATATGGATCCGCTGCTGTTGAAGCTGCAGTTGCAAAAATGTTTGGTATGATGGTAAGTGCCAAGGGGGTAGCTCCAGCTTGTAAGATAAGTCTTGTACGACTTGATGTGGCTGCAGGAGGTCTTAACCTGGTTGATGTTGACAAGTACTATGATACAAATAAATATAATGCAAAAAGGGAAATCTTAGAAAGTCCGGAATAGCTTTAGATGGAAAATCCACGTGGTAAATTAAAATAAAAATAATCATGTCATAAAGAAATAGTGGTTTCCTTTGATGGCGAAGATATTCTGGCCAGTTTGATATACGTTTTTTTCAAAATACAATCTCCTGCGTAGACCTGGTTTAACTTGCCGGTATAACCATAAGCTCTAGCCACGCATCCTCCTGCACATAGCTGGTTGTCCGAACATGATTGGCAACTTTTGATTTCCTTTAAGCTTGCACCTTTTAAAAAGGGTTCTAAATTATTAAACAATGCAAAATCTTCTGACATGATATTTCCCAAGCTTAGCTCAGGATAATCAGCCAGAGAAGAACAGGGGTAAACTTCTCCTGTTGGTATAACGGCAAAAGAGTTCCCAGCTACTGCATAGCAATAATGATTTCGCTTCAAGCCGGTTTTCAATTGAGAGGAAATTCGTTCTATTTCTCGCAAGCTAACTTGCTTTCCGCCTAACTGTCTTATTTCTGTTGCTTTTTCAATACACTTGTGAACTTGTGTTTGCAAAAGAGTAAAGTCGTCAACGCTAAATTCACTTTCTCTTCCTCTGCCGATAGGTCTGTACAGATCAAGAGAAATACCGTAGACATTGCCTAAATAAGCAGCTAGCTCTACTAAGTCAGGCAGGTAGCCAACATTATAGCGAGTAACTGTTGCCGTTAGTCCTACTATAATTCCTTGGCTGCGCAGATTTTGCAGCCCTGTTATTGTGGCGGTAGCAGAACCTTTCCCGGTAGTAAAAACCCTGAGTTTATCATTAACTGCCGGTAGACCGTCAAGGCTGATACCCATGGCAATTTTCATTTCTTTGAGCCAGCGAGCTGTTTCTAGGTTAATCAAGGTGCCATTGCTTTGCAGTTGATAAGCTATGGTAAGTTTTTGCTTGTGCCCGTAATTTATTATCTTCTCAATTAAATCCTTAGCTAGGAGAGGTTCTCCGCCGGTAAATTGGATTTTAAACGAGTTGCTGTAATTTGCGGCATAATTTATAGCCTTTTGTGCAATTTCCAGAGACATAGTTTCTTTACTTTCGCCACCACGAGCATAGCAATATTTACAGCGCAAGTTGCAATCATTAGTCAAGCGAAAAACCAGTAATTTGATTGTTTTACTTTTCATCTATCAATAAACCTCTCTATCTTGTTTTCTGTAATTTTATTGTAACT
>CAZIRG010000274.1:0-2404 GCA_964541505.1 uncultured Syntrophomonadaceae bacterium
TGCTTGGCACAGAGCAGAGTAATAAATTAAACTTTTTCATATGCGGTCGCCTTGACAATTTCCCCACAAGAATTGCAACATCTTACCAAGCTGTGGTATAATAATTTCAAGAAGGTGATACCAGTTGACTGAGCAACAAAATCAGCAACATGACAAAGGATACAAGCAACTACTAGCCAATACCAAAACATTCTTACAGCTAATTCAAACCTTCGTCAAAGAAGACTGGGTAAATGACATAAATGAAAAAGATTTAATAAAAGTAGATAAATCTTATATTTTACCAGACTTCGAATCCAAAGAAGCCGACCTAGTCTACCGCCTGAAAACCAATGACAAAGACATCATTTTCTACTTTTTACTGGAGTTGCAATCCACGGTAGACTACCTGATGCCCTACCGATTACTGTTATACATGGTGGAAATATGGCGAGATATATTTAACAACACACCGAAAAAAGAACGAGAAAGAAAAAGCTTTCGTTTGCCATCCATAATACCTGCTGTACTCTACAATGGTGCCAACAACTGGACAGCAGCATTAAACTTTAAAGAAATGCAAACCAACTACCAGCAGTTTGAAAAACACCTGTTAAACTTTCGATATATTTTATTTGATGTAAATCGCTACAGTGAAAAAGAGCTACACCAAGCATCTAATCTAATATCTACTATCTTTACCTTGGACCAGAAAATCAAACAACCACAAGAAATAACAGAAAAGCTACACCTGACCGCTAGTGTATTAAAAAACATGAACTCAGACGAATTCAAACAGTTTATTACCTGGTTTAAAAACGTGCTAAAGCTAAGGATGCCTGAAACATTACAAGAAAAACTGGAACAGAACCTAGACCAAATCAACTCGCAGGAGGTGGAAAAAATGATCTACAATATAGAGATATCCTTAAGAGAAATGCAAGAACAAGCTTTAAGGCAAGGTGAATTAAGAGGCATAGAAAAGGGCGAACTGAGAGGCATAGAAAAGGGCGAACTGAGAGGCATGGAAAAGGGTGAGAAAGCAAAGGCGTTAAGAGTGGCAATGAAAATGCTGATGAAAGGCATGCCCCTTGATGAAGTAGTGGAACTAACTGAATTATCCCAAGAAGAAGTGCTGAAACTTATGCCTGATGTGGAGCTACATTAAGCAACAAAGGTACAGTCATCGGGCAACTTATTTGAAACAAAAAGACACATTTTCCCCAAACACAAACCTGCTGAAATGGAAAAACCGTCATATTTTGGCGGGTTTTTTATTGATCCCTACTTCCTCCTATGAGGTTACTCTTTTTCGCCTAGTAGCATAATTTAATTTATACTTAATGCATATTATCCTGACTTTTGCAGTTGGAAAGATCAAAAAACAGCTTTGGGCCCTATAAACAAAGGGGCATCTATACTTTCTCTCTCGCACCAGTTGCTTTAAAGTAGCATCCGGCTGTGAAGCCGGATGAGGATTGAAACTAGCAAGAAAAATACTAGCTATGGGTATGAATACAGGGTGATTATTCCTCAGATGCCGTAAGGCGTTGAGCACAAACTCCTACACCAGCATTGAAGTCACTGAACTGGAAGAATCCGAAGATATCTATTTTGAGAGTGTGCTGGAACCTTAAAGGAGGCTGCTTGCAACTTGGTATTGGAAACATATACTAAATTCTGTAGGGCTAAAGAAAAGGTGTTTACTACTCTATATTTATATTAGGGAGATGCTATAAATGGAAATAAGTAAAGAAATCGGAGAGAGAATTTTGAAGACAGCCTCTGCAGGAAAGGCTATAGAAATATTAAAAAAAGCTTTCCCGGGCAAGTCAAAAATAACACTTGGTGATATTGATAACATGGGAGGCAATGTGTCTAAACATATTTTTAAATTGATAGATGCAGAAAATAAAGAACGAGAAGGTGTATACATATATGCTGACCGTGCACTCAGAGAAAGTTATCAAGCCGAAAAGAAAAGGCAAAGTTTGCATTAATCATCTCATTAAATAGGGGACTGAAAACCAGATTGATTTTTGCAATAACAGTCCAACCTTTTATAATTTGAGTGCGAAAGGATTTTACCTAATGAAAAGTAAAAAGATTAAACCGAAATCAGCCTGCTCAAAAGAGGAGACTAGGCGCATACAAAAAGCAGCTGACAAATTCCAAAGTGGGAAAGATTAGGTAGGATGAGCTGGAAGAAGTTGACAATTTGCGGTTTCCAAGGCTATTCCTTCACACTGCATGAGACATAGGAGGTGTGTTGTTTTGTTGGCTATGCTTTATTTTATGTTGCTGCTTTTTGTTTTTGCTCTTCTTTTGGGGGCAGGACTTGGCTTGCTTTACGGGGTTTTTAAGTTCTTCTGTATCCCAGATGTCTTCCACCAGTTGAATCCGTTCTGGAAGTGATAAATGGAGA
>CAZIRG010000275.1:0-2395 GCA_964541505.1 uncultured Syntrophomonadaceae bacterium
CTTGATAAGCTGTGAGGTGTCTCCAGTAGCGGAAATCGAAGTGCCTTCCGGAGCTGGTTCCATGAAAGGAGAAAGAGGATTTTTCTCTTAGTATTGGAACACGGTTACTACCGTTAGCAGGGAGAAGAAGACCTGGTAGTGGTCTGTATGTCAACCAGAGTGGAACCGTGGTATGTAAATGCCGCCTCTGAAAAGAGGTGGCATTTTGTATTTATATCATCATTGAACCTGACAATCCAATAGAGTAGGAGTGTGATTAAAATGCTGACCTTATTTAAAAAAGATATCAAAGCAATTTTTGAAAGAGATCCGGCAGCGAAAAGTTTATTGGAGGTGCTTTTTTGCTATCCTGGCTTACATGCTGTTTTGGCATATCGCCTGGCACATTTTCTTTATCGCCATAATCTTATTTTTTTACCTCGCCTAATATCACAGATTAGCCGTTTTATAACCGGTATTGAAATTCATCCTGGCGCTAAAATCGGGCAAGGTCTTTTTATTGATCATGGGATGGGAGTGGTCATAGGAGAAACAGCAGAAATTGGAGATAACGTAACTCTTTATCAGGGAGTTACCCTAGGAGGAACCGGTAAAGATAAGGGGAAAAGACACCCTACGGTAGGAAGCAACGTAGTAATTGGTTCTGGGGCCAAGATTTTGGGACCGGTAAATATTGGCAGCAACGCCCGCATAGGAGCAGGTTCAGTCGTTTTAAATGATGTTCCATCACAGGCTACGGTGGTGGGCATCCCTGGTCGAGTAGTTGTCCACCAAGGGAAGAAAATACCCGCGATCAATTTAGATCATGATGATTTGCCAGATCCGGTACTGGAAATGTTTATTTCTTTGCAGCAACAAATCGACAATTTGCGTTGTCGTCAGGAGAAGCAGGAAAAGGAGGAGAAAAGGCGTGGCTATAAAGTTATATAATACAGTTACACGTCGCCGAGAGACTTTTATTCCTTTGCAGAAAAAAAAGGTGGGTATCTATGTTTGTGGACCCACAGTTTATGATTTCTTTCATATTGGTAACGCTAGGGTTTTTATAGTTTTTGATGTGATTCGACGTTATTTTGAGTATAGAGGGTATCAAGTTACTTTTGTGCAGAATTTTACTGACATTGAAGATAAGATGATTAAACGAGCTGCGGAGAAGAATATTACGGTATTTGAGTTGGCAGAAGAGATGATAGAGGCATATTTTGAAGATGCTGCTTTTTTAGGGATAAGAAAAGCCGATTATCATCCCCGGGCGACAGAATTTATTCCGGGGATGATAAGTTTTATTGAAAGACTGTTGGCTAAGAAAATGGCTTATGTATCTGGGGGAGATGTTTATTTTAGCGTAGAAAACTTTCCTGACTACGGTCAGCTTTGCGGCCAGCCTTTGGAAGATTTGCTTGCCGGTGCCCGGGTAGAGATAGAGGAAGAAAAAAAACATCCCGGTGATTTTGCTCTCTGGAAGAAGCAAAAACCGGGCGAGCCAGCCTGGGACAGCCCTTGGGGGGCTGGTCGTCCCGGCTGGCATATTGAATGCTCAGTTATGGCTATGAAATATTTGGGGGAGAGCATTGATATTCACGGGGGTGGTCCCGATCTAATCTTTCCACATCATGAAAATGAAAGAGCTCAAAGTGAAGGAGTTACCGGAAAGAAATTTGCTAAATACTGGCTGCATGTGGGTTATTTGAATATAGACCGAGAAAAGATGTCTAAATCAAAAGGTAACTTTAAAACAATACGAGAACTACGTGCTATCTATAAACCCGAGGTTATTCGTTTTTTTATGCTTTCAGCACATTACCGCAATCCTTTAAATTTTAGCCCTGCTATTTTAGAGCAGGCTGCTCAAGGATTGGCTCGTTTTCACTCTATGATTTATAATCTTCAAGACATGATTAAGAAACTCTCTAAAACCGAGGGTGAACCTGAACATTATCTGTCTGATTTAACGGTAAAGGCACGGCAGAAATTTCAAACGGCTATGGATGATGATTTTAACACTGCTGATGCGGTAGCCGTTCTTTTTGAGTTGGCGCGTGAAGTTAATATTTGTTTGAATACTGCAGGAAACCAGAATAAAGAAGTATTAGAAAAAGTGCTGTCTTTTTATCAAGAAATAGACAAGATTTTAGGATTTCTTTTCCCGTCGGATAAGAAAAAGGATCTAGATGCAGAAATTGAAAAGCTAATAAGTCGTCGCAGCCAAGCACGCAAAGACAAAAATTGGGCTGAGGCAGATGCAATTAGGGATGAATTGACATCCCGGGGGATAATTCTGGAAGACACTCCACATGGGGTACGCTGGCATTTTGGAGGTTAGAGGGGACGAGGTTAAGAGGTTAAGAGGGAACGAGGTTAGAGGTTAGAGGTTAGAGGTTAGAGGTTAGAGGTT
>CAZIRG010000276.1:0-2386 GCA_964541505.1 uncultured Syntrophomonadaceae bacterium
TGAAGAGGGACTTAGAGGTGAGACCGTGTCAAAAAAGAACCGTCCCCGATGGATTGTAGACTTGCACTGCCATACAACTTTTTCTGATGGTTCTCTGTCCGTCAAGGAAACTCTTAGCTTGGCCAGGGGAAAAGGAGTCACTCACCTGGCTATTACTGATCATGACACCACCAGGGGAGTAAAAAAGGCTGTGGAATTAGGTCATGCCCTGGAAATAGAAATTATTCCCGGCATCGAAATATCCGCCTATGATTTTAAACGAAAAAGGCGAGCCCATATTCTGGGTTATTATATACAGCCAGAACACAAAGCCTTAAAAAAACTTTGTGACCCGCTAATAGCCAGACGCCAACAAGCATCTCGCAAAATGATAGAAATTCTCTCTGGTGCCGGCTATAAAATCACTTGGGAGCGGGTGCTTCAATATGCTGGCAACAGTGGTGTTTTTAAGCAACACATCATGCATGCTCTGGTAGCAGCCGGTTACAGCAACAATATTTTCAGCAATCTTGCACAAAATCTTTTCTCCCGGGGCGAGCAAGGACAACCTCGTGGCATCGCTTATATTCCTATAGCCTACATTGACGCCATAGAGGCCATAAAAACCATTCGCAGTGCCGGGGGAGTGCCTGTACTGGCTCATCCTGGACAATACGATAATTTACCAGCAGTTCCCGAGTGGATAAGTGTTGGGCTAGAAGGGTTAGAGGTCAAGCACCCTGCCCATGATGCAAAAACAGAACGAAAGATCGCCAAGCTGGCACAAGATTTTGAGTTGGTCATGACTGGCGGTTCAGATTTTCACGGTCTTTACGGTGAACATTCTTTTAGTTTGGGAGATAAAAACCCGGGAATAGAAAGCGTACGAACTTTGAAGGAAAAAGCTGTTCACCAAAACAGTTGAAAACACTTCCTACACAATAATGCAACAATAATACACAATCACTGCAAAAAAAAAGGAGCTGTTCTTTAAATAATGGTAGCAGATAAGAAAAACAATATCACCGCAAAACAAGACACAACCAAAAACCCTGCTCGTTTAGAAGATAACGACAAAAATTATAAGATAATGTTTATCGCCAATGCTATTTTATCCTTTGCTGACGGTCTTTACTATCCTTTTTTAATTGGTTTCCTTTATAATATCGGCAACATTCCTTTAACAGGAGCCGGCTTGGGTTTAATTCTGATTTTTGATTCCATCGGCAGTTATTTTGCCGGAAAGTGGGCCGATAAATATGACAAAAAACTTTATTTTCTACTTTCTTCTATTGTCAGTATTATTGTTTTTATTGCTTATCCTCTTCTTCCCCTACTAGAGAGAATAGATCATAACTTTATGCTTATTGTTTTATTCGCGTTAGTGTTTATTGATGGCATCACGGATGGTGCCTGGGATACAATTGAAGCCATTTACCTGGCAGATATTACAAGCAAAGCTTCCCGAAGCAACAAGATGGGCTTTTACTGGGGAGCAGGGGGAGCCATCTCCGGAGTAGCTATGCTTAGTGCTGGATTTTTAGGTCTGCATATTAATTTTCTTACAGCAGCTCTTATCGTTGTTTTAATTTATTTAAGCGGGTTTTTGATGCTACTACGCATCAAAGAGATAGTAGACAAAAAATAGCGATGTAGACGGTTATCCCTCGTTACTTCCGGATGAAAAGAAAGAGCCAGAACATTGTCTTGTTGGGCAGCAACTATTTTCCCCTCCAGCTCCAGCAGCACCTCTACTCCGGCACCGACTGCATCAATATAGGGAGCACGAATAAAAACCCCCCGAAAAGGCTCTTCCCCCAGTAGAGGAATTTTTAAATCAGCCTCAAAACTTTCGCGCTGCCGTCCAAAACCATTGCGTACCACCACTGTATCCATGAGGTTCAACAGCTTTTGATCTGGTCGGTCTTTAATTTCCCTGCCCAAAAGAACCAGCCCAGCACAAGTGCCCAAAATGGGTTTGCCTGCTTCCTTCATAGTGATAATACTCTCTCTAATTCCCTGACTGTCAATCAACCTGCCGATAGTGGTACTCTCACCGCCCGGAATTATTAAACCATTTAGAGGAAGAAAGTCCTCTCGCCTTCTCACCCCAACAGCTTCTACCCCACAATCTGCCAGCATCTCTAAATGCTCCGCCACCGCCCCTTGCAAAGCTAATACCCCTATCTTCATCCTACAGCTCCAGCTCCTTTTATTAGCACAAAATAATGCTTAATTCTTTGCTTTCATTCTTTTCCCAAGCAGTATTATTATAACAGCGGCGTCTTTTTCCCGCAAATGAAAAATTATAACATATTTAAAAAATATTTTTCGATGACACCTGACATCTTGGCTATATAAACACTAAATCATTTGTAATTATGCTATCCTAGCCACTAAAATCGCT
>CAZIRG010000277.1:0-2378 GCA_964541505.1 uncultured Syntrophomonadaceae bacterium
AATGTTTTCAGTTAAACCTTCGATATATCCCACCAAAAAACTCGTTAGCGTTATCATTTCCGACAAATTTAATTCTTTTTCAAACGGTTTAGTAAATAAACCCAATTTGTCTCTGAATTTTTCTCTTTCGCTTTCCTCTATCATTTTGTAGTACACAAATTCTAGACAAGTTTTCCAATCGCTTATTTTTAAAAGATATCTGAATTCCTCATTTGATTTGTTGATATTTATCACTATTAAAAAGTAAAAGGCGAACGTCCCCTTGTGCCCATCTAGAGTTTGTCTGATTTTATTTTTAGACATTATACTTAAGGCTACATAAATTTTGCCTAGTTCAACATTTGATGACAGCTCATTCAACATTGAATATTGACGGTTTGCGTACAAGGATTGTTCTGCATGATTATCTATCGGGATAAGCCTTATTTCTTCTAAACAATGTAGTTGTTCATTATTTACCGGGATAATTGTGCATGTTTTCTCCTCGGAAGACTCTTTTTTAATTACATCTAAATGTTCCATCACCTCTTCTTCAGTTAATTCCATAGTTTCTGAGATGTCTTCTGTCGTTAATCCCAATAAAAACATTCTTTGTACTTGAGACTTACTCATTAAGATAGAGTCATTCAAATTAATCCCCTCCTTATACACTTATGTTAGCGGCCAACTAAAATACAGCAAAACACCCCTACCTGCGCAGCCATGACCTTTTCGCTTTAATTCACCATTCTGCTCAAAATATCCTGCCTGTTTGCCATTTTTTTTACTTTTGCTAACCACAGAATATAACAAGAAAAAGGCAAGATGGAGACAATACGTATTTTAGAACCGGTAGCTCCAACGTAATGTATTAAGAAACTTGCGTATTTCTTCGCTGGCAAAGACTCACCTGTCTGCCGACAGGCAGGTCAACCATAGAGATATGCGAGAAAGACCAGCGTGCATAAAAACGCATATTTTTTTTAAAAAGCCTCTTTAGTGGGGAGGGGGAAGGTGTATCTACGTCGAACTATAAACCATACCGAAGTTGCTTTTACTAAAGAAAATGTTTGCAGATGCTACAAAAATGTCAGAAACTGCTACGTTTAAAGGTTAAAAGCCGGGGGTAAAAAGATTGAATCCCCATAGCAGCTGCCTACCGTTACCGCCGCGACTTCCTTCTTCTGGACAATCAAAAATTTTGCAGGTTAGTTATGAAAGAAATGTTCAAAAGGGCTCAAATAGCGATGGATGAGCGCTTTTTGAGCCCTTTAAACATGCAAAACTTCCGATTGATCCCTTAAAAAACCGTCCCCCTAGTTCTAACAAAATAATGAAGGGGTTTAAAATATGAAAAAAGGAATACTTACAAAAGAAGAGATACTAGAAAAGCTTAACGCAAACAAGGATGTTTTGGAGAATTATGGTGTGAAAAGAATAGGTCTCTTTGGCTCATATGCTCGTGGAGAGCAAAAAAAGGACAGCGACATCGATTTGCTTGTAGAGTTCGATTTGACAATGTTTGGTAAAGATTTTAAAGGTCTTTTTGACGCTTTTACAGAAATGTCTTTTTATATGGAAAAGTTGTTTGCTAGAAAAATAGATATTTTAACCCCTGACAGCATTAGCACCATAAGAATTAAGGAAGTTGCAGAGGATATTGAAAGGAGTGTTATTTATGTCTAAGCGAGGCGATAAAGAATTTCTTTTAGACATAAAAGAGGCGGGAGAAAGGATCAGAAATTATACCGAGGGAATGACATATAGAGAGTTTTTAGAGGATATGAAGACACAGGATGCTGTTATTCGTAATATAGAAATTATTGGCGAAGCAGTTAAGAATTTATCTAAAACCTTAAAAGAAAAACAAAGAGGTATTGAGTGGAAAGATATTGCCGGTATGAGGGATAAGCTTATTCATTTTTATTTTGGAGTAAAATGGGAAATCGTATGGTCTGTTATAAATGATAAGATTCCTGAATTATTGGCAGAAATAGAGGAAATTATCGGGAAATGATTTAAGGGGTAAGCAAGCAAGAACCGCCCCCCCCTGGTCCCCCCCCCCGGTTCCAAAGGAGGAGATTTTAATGAAGGCAAATATTAGTATTCCTGTTGATATATATCGAGCAATGAAAATTCCTGATAAGCAAAAAAACCAAATTTTATTAATCGAGTTAGCTGTTACCCTTTATGAAAGGGAGATGCTATCGTTTGGAAAAGCTCGTCAACTTGCACAGATGAATAAATGGGATTTTCACGAGTTACTAGGTTCTAGAAACGTTGAGCGTCATTATAGCATGGAAAATTTAAAAGAGGATATTGAGTATGGAAAAAAGTGATAGTAACATTGTGATTTTCAATTCTTCTCCGATTATAAATCTATCAAAAATTAATAGCCT
>CAZIRG010000278.1:0-2372 GCA_964541505.1 uncultured Syntrophomonadaceae bacterium
AGTGACTGAGTGACTGAGTGACTAATCAACTATATCTTTTAACCCGAAAGCGATAATAACGCAACTTCTCCGCTGGAGATAAGCCTGCTTTTTCACAGGCTATTCTCACCTGTTCTGCTATGGTATCAACACCCGGCAAATCCGGCAACAGTAAGCCTCGTCTCCCTCGCCCCTCTACTATTACCCCATATTCCTTATGGTTTAAATCTTTTATCCCTTTAACAGGCTCCGGAGGCAAAAGCACATCTACAGAATAACTTATTTCCTCTAATTCGTTTTCTTCTACAGACGGAAAACGAGGATCCTCAGTAGCAGCACTGATAACATTTTGCATAATTTCCCGGGTAATATTTGCTGTAGTAGGCTCTGTTGTCCCAATACAACCACGCAATTGTCCTTGTTTTTTTAAAGAAACAAAAACTCCTGCCGCCTGTTTAAATTCAGGAGAAATATCATCGGGTAATGGGGGGAGCTGTTTCTTTCTAAGGTATAACTCTAGCGTCTGACGAGCTACTGCTACCGGAAAACTTTCTTTTTCTCTTTCTCTTTTAATTTTTTCTTTCTTTTCCCTTTGCAATTCTGACAAGGTTGAAGTTGAAGATGATATTTCAAGTGATGAAAAAGTAGCTGTCAAATAGCCTACCCCAAAAGGAGCTTCATAGGAAAGAATATTAGAGGCTAAAGAGCACCCATCTAAGGAGCCAAGAGCCATAATTATAGAACGAAAACCACACTCTCCTGCTTTTTCCAGTAATTCTTTCTCTATGGTAAACAGCTCTTTAATTTTCCCTTCTTGTAAAATTTTTACCAAAGTCTCGTCAAAAACTTTTCCTGCCGGAGAATATCCTCCGGGAGCTGAGGGAGTCAAACAGTGAGAAAGATCACCGCTGGCTATAATCACAGCTTTTTTTTCTGCTTTCTTTACAGTTTCTTTAATAGCTGTCCCTAAGATATAAAGATCTAGATACGGATACAAGCCGTAAGTTATATTAATATATTTTGCTTTCACTCCTGCCTCTTGGAGAAAAAGCATGGGCACTAGGGCACCGTGATCCAATTGATAGTCAATCTTGTATGAACATGCTTCTTGCTGATTAATACGCCTTAAGTTCAAACCTTTGCTCTTTACCTCATCCTCAAGTAAAGTTATCAGGGGTCTATCAATATCTACTTCCATTTTCTCTTGTGGAGCATTAAAAGAACGCAGATCGCCTTGAATACTTTTACCGTCAAAAACAGCAACAGCATCACGAAAAACAGGACCATGGGGGGATATTACAATTACAGTATCAGGCACCAATTTTGCTACCTGATGTGAAATCTCCTGTAAGGCAGCAACAGTTTTGCTTACCTTTCTTATATTAGTTTTTCCTACTGACTCAATGACTATAGGTGGATGCGGAGTTACAGCTACCATAAGGATATCTTTTGCCATTAAAATACATCCTTTCACATTTTTTCGCATTTTTGTCCTCTTCTTTTAGTTTTGCCATTCAAAGGATATTTCCTCTTTTTTTCGACAAAAAATATAATAAAAACTACCGACGACTCATCAACAAACCCGCTGCTACCGCTGTAACCGGAACGGAAATAATCAGTCCGATGCTACCAGCTACTCCTCGCACAACCTCCGTAGCAATAAGGTCTAAATTAATAATTCTAAGCCAAGGGGTCTCATATCCTAGGAGCAATAACAGCAGTGGCGTAGCTCCGCCCACGTAAGCCAGAACTAAAGTATTGGACATTGTCCCTATTATATCTCGACCTACATTCAAAGCTGCCGTAATAAGATTATAGGTTGAAATCCGTTTATTAGCTCTCTTGATTTCCGCAGCTGCTGAGGCTACCGAAATTCCAGCATCCGTAATAGCTCCCAATGAACCAATAATAATGCCAGCAAAAAGCAGCCCTCTTATATCAACAGGTTTATCCATGAAAAAAAGCATCTGCGCTTCCTCACTGCTAAACCCTGTCAAATAGGACATTCCCCCTGCCCAGAGAGCCAAAAAGCCAGCTATTATTACCCCACAAACACTTCCTAGAATAGCAGCAAAGGTTTTTGCTTTTGTTCCGCCAATAAACAAAAGGGTAAAAAATATAATAATTATAGCCGAAACAGTAGTTACTAAGACCGGATCATATCCTGCCAGTATTAAAGGAAGTATTATCTTAACTATTACAATACCTGTAAATATCATTGTTATAATTGTTTTCAGACCTTGTTTTTTACCTACCAGCAAAAGTAAAAGTGTAAACATGCCTAAAAGAAAGACTATCCCCCTCTCGCGAGCAACATCATGAAAATAAATTTGAGACAAATTAACAGCACTTCTGCCTTTTGTTCTGTGGTAGCCGGGCAGTGGGGAGACTTA
>CAZIRG010000279.1:0-2370 GCA_964541505.1 uncultured Syntrophomonadaceae bacterium
TTCTCTTGTTTTGGCAGAGACCCCAGAAGAAGAAGGTACAAAAGTTGTTACATTTGACAGGGTGTTTCATGTGGAGGAAGTTTTCTACAAGGCTGCTTTTTCTTTTGAAAATACCACAGGTGGGGCCTTAACAATAGAAATTGTTGATGAATCAGGTGCTGTCTATGCAAGAAGTGATAAGGCTTATAATTTACAACCAGATGGAGCATATCCTTCGTTTACTTCTAATGTAACTTTAGAAAAGCTAGGAGCAGTACCAGCAGGTGATTATACATATCGATTTTCAATAGAAGATGAATTTATCACAGTAACCTCTCCCTCTGCGATTGATCTTAAAGTCGTAGACTATCCAGTTATTCGTGAGGTAGATGAAGTATATTCAAACCAAGGGTTATATGCAACAGTAGGTGTAGAAACAGTATATATCCAGGTAAAAGGCTATGGAATTGGTGAAGCAGAGGATATTCAAGTAGCTCTTATTGATCCTGACAATGGCAACAAGGTAGGCGTTAGTACAGGTAGAAAGCTGCTTAGCAATGCAGCAGATGGCTATCAAAGCTACCTTTATGCATTAACTACATCACCTTTAGGAGAAAAAAATTATATTATTGATATAACCAGAAGCGGTGCTGGTGAGATATCCTATACTCCTCAAACAATATCTTATCCAACATATAAAGATACAATTACGCCGATAAAGGATGTGCATATTGGCAAAGTTATACCTGTAGATTTATCAAAAGGTCAAGTTCGGTTTGCTATTCGCAATCTTTCTGTAGGCAAGTATACTTTTATTCTTAAAAAGGAAGGCACCGAATGGGGCACTTATATCCAGACATTGTCAAAAACAATTGACTATAATGGCAGTGGTCTTGTCAATTTAAGTTTTGCTGATGCCTATTTAAAAGGATCCTATATTCTTCAAATCCGAAATGAGTCAAATGAGTCAGGTGAATTTTTAGACATTGCGCAAGGAAAGTATAGTGTAGGAGACCGCCAATATATCAGCATTGGTGCTATGGAGTTAGATGATTATGAGGCACTTTTAGTATTAGATGTGCAGACTCCTTATATCCATGCCGATTTCAAAACACTAGATACAAAAGTGACGCTAGCCAATGTGGATGCTAGTACTCTTGACGACCTATCTGTTTATTTAGTTGAAGTAGATAATAAGAATGATTTTGTAGGCGAAGTTATGGCGGAAAATACTTTAGAATTAAGTTTAGGGGAGGGGTATTCTCCTTATGCCAGAAACTTTGATAGTGTATCAGAAATAGAGATTTCTATTGACTTAACAGGAAAGATTATTTCCCCGGACAAAGACTATCGCCTTATCGTTGAAAATAGGGTATCAGGCTCCTATAGCATGAGCGATAAGTCTATTGAACTTGTCACTCAGCCTGTTATTAAACCAGGGGATATTACAATTTATCAAGCCATAAGTACGATTACTTCTAATTTTACGCATGGACCTGGTTCCATGGGTATGGATATGGATGATATGGAAAAAGAATATCATGTAAGTGCAAGCAGTGTTATTGACTTTACTGTTGAAAATCAAGTTTTTATTGACGATATTGGCAAACTTGAAGTGAAAATCATGGATGGTAATGCAGTTATTAGTAGCAGTTCAAACCTAGTAATGCTTGATGGGAAAATTACAGGGAGCGTAAACGAAGGAGCTGTAGATCTTGGTAAAAAATTATATAACTTAGCATTTTTCTATGATGCTGCCTTGATTAAATCTGTTGATTTATATAGTGTAGTGCTTGAAGGCAGTGCCGAGAGAATCAGTTATAATCGTATTAATTATGAACTAGCAAGTGCCGGAGATTCATTTGAATTGACTATTAAAGATGTGTTTAATCTCAATGACGAAAATGCTTTTTCAGTTGTGGCTAAAAATCCAAAAGATGCTAATGATACTGTGGAAGTTACCGTAAGTGATGTAACTTATGAACATAATGACGTCATACTTTCTTGCGTACCAGCATCCACCTTGACAGGTCATTATGATTTGCACGTATATTACAATGGTCTCAAAGTAAAGAGGCTGCTATTGTCTGATGAGATCGAAGATGCTGGCGAAGATTATGTGAAACGATATTTCTTTACAGAGCAACCTTTTGTCAGTGCTGTAGAATACAAAGAGGGAAACTATTATTTCATGGGTGGCAATTTATCTTCAAGTAAGGACTATGATCTTACCTTTTATCTACAAGGTCAGCATGATTTAGTATCAGTTACAAAAGATTTAACCTATGAAGATGAAACCCTGCTATCTATTGCCAGCAGTGATTTTAATGCTTATAAAAATGGCGGTTATTCTTTTACTGTCTTGGAAGAAGGAAGTCCTATTGCTTATAC
>CAZIRG010000280.1:0-2367 GCA_964541505.1 uncultured Syntrophomonadaceae bacterium
CAGCCCGACCAGATGAAAAATTGGTTGATGTGCTACCTCGCATGGAACAGGCAGGCCTGCAGGTATTATTGGTGGTAGATAGCGAGCAAAAACTGCTGGGCATCATTACTGACGGTGATATCCGCCGGGTACTATTACAAAGTGAGGCCTTAAAAACCCCACTTTTCAAAATAATGAACTCCCATCCCAAAACATTTAAAACGGGTGTTTCCATAAGTGCCGCTAAAAAGTTAATGCTAGCCGAAAATATTCGCCATCTACCGTTGCTGGACGAACAAGGTCGGCTAGTAGACTTGATATTATGGCTGGATGTGTTTGGCAAAAAACGCACTCCCAAGAGGGAGCAAGTAGTAATTATGGCTGGTGGCAAAGGCACCCGGCTAGCTCCTTTCACCAAGATTTTGCCCAAACCGATGATTCCGCTAGGCGACAAGCCAGTGCTGGAAATTATTATGGACAAACTTTATGAACAAGGATTTGGCAATTTCACCTTATCCGTGGGTTATAAAGCAGAAATCATCAAAATGTATTTTACCGAGAGTAATGTCCGTCCGTATAAAGTAGGTTTTGTACAAGAAACAGAACCTTTAGGAACTGCCGGTGCTTTGTATTTGCTGAAAGAACAACTAAAAGATACCTTTATTGTTACTAACTGTGATATTATTGTGGAAACAGACTTTGAAGATGTTTTAGATTTTCACCGGGAAAGAAAAAATGCACTGACCATAGTGGCCTCGCTTAAAAAATTTACTATTCCCTATGGGGTGTTGACAACTACAGGTGGGACTTTAGACAGCATTGAAGAAAAGCCATCCTTTCACTTTTGGGTAAACACAGGTGTCTATATATTGGAACCAGAGTTGCTTTCTCTTTTCCCGGAACAACGGTTTTTACAGATGACAAGTTTCATTGATAAGGCTAAAGAACAAAAGCTGAAAGTAGGTGTTTACCCCTATCACGGCAAATGGCTTGATATTGGGCAGTGGGAGGAATACCGTCAAGCAGTTAAGGCTTTGGAGATATGAAGTAACCGCTAAAATTAATTGAGGTGCAAGTAGTATGTTGTTTAAAAACCCCCATTCAAAAAGAGAAAATCCATTCAGGAAAATATATGATCACAAGGATTTCAAGAGAGTTCTTAGTCAGAAGCAGAATTTGCCACAGTTTCCCTATTTGCTGGATGTTGAGCTTACAAATCACTGTAATCTGAGCTGTCTTTTTTGTGGGCAACAAGCAATGACTAGGTCTAAAGGTTTCATGTCAGAGAAAATTTTAAACAGAATTGTTGATGAATGCAAAAAATATCATACACCCATTAGATTTATCCGGTGGGGAGAACCTTTTTTGCATCCTCAAATAATTGATTTTTGTAAGTATGTAAAGTCCAAGGGGCTTATCCTTCATATCACCAATAATGGGTTAGCTATAAAGGAAAGCCAGATGAAAGAATTGATTGAGTTGGAGGTAGATTCTCTAGTTTTTTCATTTCAAGGAGCTACAAAAAAACAGTATGAGCTAATGAGAGATAATCGCAGGTATGAAGAGCTAAAAGAAAATGTTACAAATATGGTAAGGTTAAGAAGGGACAAAGAGAAACCGTTTGTTCATATTTCTTCTACTATGACCAGTGAAACAAAAGAAGAAATAGAAACTTTTATTAATCAGTGGTGTTATATTGTAGATTCCATTGGGATTGGGAAAACTAACCTCTCTCGACTGTCAGCTCACCAAATAAATTCATTTAAGACTATTGATGAAGTAGAATTATTAAAAAAACAAGAGACAATCAAAAAATGTTATAAGGAGTGTGCAGAAGTTTATCAGAAACTGAGTGTTGATTGGGATGGGAAAGTTACTTGTTGTTGTGGGGATTTTGATAATTTTTTAGTAGTGGGGGATTTAACTCAAGCTACTTTATTTGATATTTGGAACAATAGCAAAGAACTTAAGATTTTCAGAGAACTTCTTGCTAAAAATAAGCACAAGAGCTTGACGCTTTGTAGTACATGCTATCATACTTACGAAGAGTTTTAGAAGCATAATAATATGAATTGTAACCACAATTATCCAGACGAAGATGAAAGTAGGCTGCGTGGTCATGAGCTTAAAAAATAAAAAAATCCTAATTACTGGTGCGGATGGGTTTATTGGTTCTCATCTTACAGAAGAACTGGTGCGTCTGGGTTGTGATGTGCGGGCTTTTGTGTTTTATAACTCCTTTAATTCCTGGGGTTGGTTGGACTCTTCCCCGCCGGAGATTAAAAGCAACTTGGACGTTTTTGCTGGTGATATTCGCGACCCATACGGGGTAAGGAAAGTCATGCAGGGTTGTGATGTGGTAATACATCTGGCGGCCTTGATTGCCAT
>CAZIRG010000281.1:0-2361 GCA_964541505.1 uncultured Syntrophomonadaceae bacterium
ACATTAACATACCTGTTTGGATATGTTTTTTACACTCAACACTGTTTCCATGATTTCATTTCACCTCTTCTTTATCGGTTTTACCCCTTGGGTCAGAAGCAACCGCTACTTTTATGCTTATTGTCATTAGAGCATTTGTTCTCTGCGTTCTCCCTAAGCAGTTTTGAATTGAGCCGGACTTGCGCCTCAGCTCAATCTACGAACTCTCGGTAAAGGCACTCCGAAGGCGGGGTAAATACCTGCAAAAGAAACTTATAGCTTTCTCATCCTGAGAAGTGTTACTAATTACGTGCCGACCCCTTCCCCCTCCTGCCAACACATAAACGCCCAATCCTCCACCACCAATAGCAACATAACCGACAGCACCACCACCGATGGCGATAACTCCCACTGAGCCACCGCCAATCGCTATAAGCCCAATAGCGCCGCCACCAGCAGCAACCAAACCTATCGCACCACCTCCCAGGGCAATAGCACCCACGGCAATTCCACCAACACTGATGATTCCAACTCCTGCAAATCCATCAAATCTCAGGGTCTCATTGGTAGATACGAAAGGAATTCCTGCAATTCTCAGATTGCTCAAAGCACTCAGCACGTCATAATCAACAATACTGTTAATTAGCATGAGTAGAAATAGCACCGCAGAAGGTACGAATATCCACACCAGATATCTCGCCAGAATTCGTTGAAATTTGGTTTTATCCATTTTTCTTCTCTCCTTATTTAATATGGTTTGTTATCCTACCACAATGTTTTTTCTTTCCAAATATATTTTATGGTTATTTTCCCATAAACATTATGGAACACCTCCCTTGCCTGTTTTAGAAATATTATTAGAGCATTATCATTTTTACTTTTTGATTGTGCGTTAAGACCTTATAGACATTCTCCTAATCAGCAAGTAACTCAAACCAAAACACACAGTCGAGCAAACTATAAATACTAGCACAGCCATATATGGATTCAAAATGTTCGTCAATCCAAGTACTTTCTCAATAAATATCATGATATTTTCTCTAAAAGAAAAAAATACTAAAACTAAAACTGCTACAATAAACACTAGCATAAAGTTGCCGTACTCATGTTCTATTATTGATGAAATAAAATATCCGAAGCTGGCTATAAAAACAAATAAAAAGAAAAACCAGACAAACTCATCGATAAAAAAAGTGCTGACATAAAACTGCTCAAAGGAACTATAATAGGGTCCCAGAAGTCTTAAAATAGCACTTATGGTTGTCTCCGTTAAAGTAAAAATTAATGACAAAACACCCAGTGCTATAATGTTAGCAGTGAAAAATTTCTTCCGGGATATGTTAAAAGATAACAAAGTTTCAAAGTCTGACCTGAAGGAATTTGCAATAGCAACAAACAAGAATATTGCAGAAAATAAGCCGAGACCTCTAAAGCCACTAAGGTGTATATTTGCAGTAATTTGCTCTGATCTCAGGTACAGGAACACTGCCGTACCACTTGCCAGCAAAATTACCACAAAATATAATAACACACCTCTTTTTTTTGTAGACAGAATATACTTGGATGCTTTCCAAATACTGGACATTGCTATTTCCTCCTTTATTAATTTGTTAAGTTAATAAACAATTTTTGAAGTTCAACATTGCCAAACTTTAAATCCAGGTTATTTGCCAACTCTCTGTTTTTATTTTTAATATCCTCAAGAACTGTAACCTGCTTGAATTCTCCCATTGTTTCTTCGCCAATAAATTCTCTGTTTCCTAGGTATTGATCAACCTTGTACTTTTGCCCTGAAACTGTATACGCCGCCGATAATAGGCTTTCGACTGATTGTTGCCTAACTATTTTACCGTTCTTAATTATGATGACCTCCTCAAGGAGATCAGCTAGTTCTTCAATTAGGTGTGTGGAAATTATTATAGTTTTCGGTTTTTGACTATAGTTCTCAATTAGTTCTTTATATAACATCTCTCTGTGATAGGCATCTAAACCTAAAACTGGTTCGTCAAACAATAATATTTTGGCATTTGAGGCTAAGGTTAAAATAGCTTTAAATATTGAAATATATCCTGTTGATAGTTGCTGATTTTTTTTATTGGCATTTAACCCAAATTTATCAGCTAAAGCATTGGCATAATCCATGTCAAACATTGTGTAAAATTCTCTAGCCCATTTAAAAACAACTTTTACTTTAAAACTCTCGTGATAGAGATTCTTTTCAGTCATATAAAATATGTTGTTTAAAACTTTATCATTCTCAATTACGCTTTCACCACCTATAGTTATCTCGCCCTCTGACGGGAAAATTCTATTGGTTATTAGATCTAAAAGGGTGGTCTTCCCGGCGCCATTTCTGCCTAGCAATCCGTAAATTTTACCAGG
>CAZIRG010000282.1:0-2345 GCA_964541505.1 uncultured Syntrophomonadaceae bacterium
TTGCTAAATAATAAATAAATTAATAACGCTGATTTATATGATTATTATGATTTGCACTGAAAATTTGTAACTTTCTACCAGAACAAAAATTCTTATAGAATTTGATTATAATTTCTCCAAAACTATAAGAGCTTTTGCCATAGCTTTGCTCCTATGACTGATTTTATTTTTAATATCCAGTGGTAATTCAGCAAAAGTTTTGTTGTAACCAGGCACAATAAATAAGGGGTCATAGCCAAAGCCACCATCCCCCCGAGGTTCTTCCGCAATTAAACCATTACAGTATCCTTCTACCAGCATCATTTCTTGTCCCGGTATTATGATAGCGATAGTGCAACAGAAGCGAGCAGTTCTCTGGGAAAGGGGTATCCCTTGGAGATTTTCCAGTAATTTAGCATTATTGGCTGCATCGCATGCCCCTTCGCCGGCATATCTAGCCGAGTAAACTCCCGGTTCTCCACCTAGAGCATCAACTTCGAGCCCTGAATCGTCAGCCATAATTATTCCTTGCGTATATTTTGATACAGCTACTGCTTTAATGGTAGCATTTTCCTTAAAATTTGTGCCGGATTCTATGGTTTTAGGGACATTTGGTAAATTTTTCAAAGATAAAATATCAAATGACAGGTGAGCTAAAAGCTTTTTTAGTTCTTTTACTTTCCCTTGGTTTCTGGTAGCTATAATTAGTTGCTGCATTTATTATCACACCTGTCGCTCGTTTTCAAAACCAATGAAGAAAGCTCTTCCCCCAAGATTTCTTTTTGTAAGTTTATTAATTTCTCTATGCCTAGGATTGCTAAATCTAAAAGATAATCTAAATCTTCCCTTGTACAGGGTTTCCTTTCTGCCGTTCCTTGTACCTCAATAAATTTACCTTGTCCGGTTATAACAACATTCATATCGATTTCTGCAGCAAAATCTTCCGCATAGTTTAAGTCTAAAAAGGGATTTCCTGCTACGATTCCGACACTGGTAGCTGCCAGAAAGTCTTTTACCGGGAATATTTTTAATTCGCCTTTTTTTTGCAAAGAATGCATTGCTTGAACTAAAGCTACAAAAGCACCGGTAATAGCAGCAGTACGAGTGCCACCGTCCGCCTGAATAACATCACAATCTATCCAGACAGTCTTTTCCCCCAAAGCAACTAAGTCCATCACTGACCGCAAAGAGCGACCGATTAGCCTCTGGATTTCCGAGGTTCTCCCGGCAATTTTTCCGCGGGCTACTTCTCTAATCGTGCGCTTTTCTGTAGACTGCGGTAACAGAGAATACTCTGCTGTCAGCCAACCTTTTTTTTCTCCACGCAAGAAAGAAGGGACTTTGTTTTCCACAGTAGCAGCACAAAGAACTTTGGTATCTCCTATTTCTATAAGCACAGAACCCGGTGTAAATTTTAAATAATTTGGCGTTATTTTAATAGAACGGAATTCGTCTTGTTTCCTACCGTCAGCACGCATATGATATTACCTCCTAAGTAAAACCTCATTCTCCCCAAACCTTCGTTAATTATTAACTGGTAACTGGTAATACGTAATTATATCTCTTCAGTTAGCTTAAGGCAAAGTTTTATTTCAAAAAAGGTTTGCTTTTGCCATTATTTCTTTGGCCCTCAGATAATCTTCTGCTGTATTGATATTAAAGAAAGAAAGCAATTCAGGGTCATAAGATTCAAGATTAGTTTCAGTCACACATCGTACTTTCATATATTTAAAAAAAGCTGTCACCTTATATTGATTTTGTAAAAGAAGCTTTTCGATATGAGGCAGACAGTTTTTATGATAAACAGCACAAAGGGGCTGAAAGTGCGGTCCTTGCTTTGGTATAGTCACATCATAGCCATCACTCAGCTCACAAAGATAAGCAAGCAAAGCTGGATTAGCAAAAGGCATATCGCCGGCCAACACCAAACTATAAGGATTAGAAGCAACAGTTAGCCCCGTATGAAGACCTGTGAGGGAGTTTTTGACGAGGCAAGATATTAAATCTGTTGTTACCTTAACAGGCAGAGAAGAATACTCTTGCGGATGATCTGTTACTACAATAACTTCTGCAAACAACAGCAGCAATTTTTCCAGTAAATTGCTAATAACAGTACCAGTTCCCAAAGGTAAAAGCAATTTGTTGCCGCCTATACGAGAACTTTTTCCCCCTGCTAGAACTACTGCAGATATTTCTCTGGTTTCCAACATCAACCCTCCATTTCGCTCCTGACAGTGAGTCAAAAAGACGATGGTGAAACTATGCGCAATTCTATCATACTTCCTCTAGCCGGACAAGCCGCCTGCAGGTGAAAGGGTGCAGTTTTTATTTTTGTAACATATATTAACTATTATGTAATTTATTAA
>CAZIRG010000283.1:0-2326 GCA_964541505.1 uncultured Syntrophomonadaceae bacterium
TGAACCTCACAACCTGAGCAGTTATAAATCTCATCTCAATGGTTATAATAAATAAGGAAATTTTATGGTAAGGAGTGAGTTTTTGCGAGTTCTAATCTTATCTTGGGAGTTTCCTCCCAGAGTAGTGGGAGGATTGGCTAGGCATGTTTATGACCTGTCCCTATCTTTGGTCGAGGAGAACGTAGAGGTAACTGTAATAACTATTGATGCCGGAAATGGCTGTTCTGCCTATGAAAAAGTAAACGGTGTTGACGTTTATAGAGTGCAACCTTACCCACTGGCTACTTCTTCTTTTTGTCTATGGGTGATACAAATGAATCTAGCCTTATTGGAAAAAGGAATATCGCTTTTCAACAAAGAGCATTTTGATCTGATTCATGTGCATGATTGGTTGGTTGCTTACTGTGGCAGAACTCTAAAAAACAGTTACAAAGTTCCCTTGCTGTCGACCATCCATGCTACAGAAGCTGGCAGAAATGGGGGGATTTATACTGATGAGCAGAGATATATCAGTGATGTAGAATGGGGGCTTACTTATGAATCGTGGCGAGTTATTTGTTGCAGTAATTATATGTTGGAGGAATTGCAACGGCTTTTCCAGCTACCTACCGACAAATTAAGGGTAATTTTTAATGGTGTCTATCCAGAGAAATTTCAAACTAAGACAAACGATAGGCAAATACAACCTCGTTATGCCTCACCGGAAGATAAAATTATCTTTTATATCGGTCGCCTAGTGCCAGAGAAAGGGGTACAGGTTTTACTGGACGCAGCACCTCTTATCCTAAAGAAACACTCGCAAGCAAAGTTTATCATTGCCGGAGAGGGAGCATTTAAAGAAGAGTTGGAAGAGCAGTCCAGGCAAGCAGGTCTTGAAGATAGAATTTGCTTTGCTGGCTTTATAGATGATGACATACGCAACCGGCTGTATCGTCAGGCTTCTGTGGCGGTTTTCCCCAGCCTTTATGAGCCTTTTGGCATTGTAGCCTTAGAAGCTATGGCGGCAGGCACCCCGGTGATAGTTAGTGATACCGGAGGTTTGAGAGAAATAGTTACCCATAATGTGAACGGCTTAAAATGCTATCCCGGTAATCCGAACTCTCTGGCTGACCAGATAAATCGCCTTTTAGAGGATGATAAACTGGCTCAAAGCCTAGCGAGAGAAGGAGAATCTCTGGTTATAAAAAACTATACCTGGTCTGAGATTGCTCGCCAAACCCGGCAAGTTTATCAAGAAGTTTTAGCAGATTATGATTGCGGTTCCTGGAAACCTTCTTTTTTTCATTCTGATTCTGCCGGTCTTTACGGCCGCTCCCGTCAATTAACTAGACCGGGAAGATATTATGTTAGTGCTGACAATTAAGGTAGGACTGAAGGCTCTGCCGTAAAGCTAGGCTTTGAGCAAATCTTCGTAAAATGATTTGTAAAAATTGGTTGGTTTAATTTTTCTCAAAGTGTCTTCATTAATACTGGCAATTTCTCGTACTTTAGCCTGTGTCAGTCCATTCTCTGATCGAATTAAACGAAGCCTATTTCCAAATTCAACCAAATTATATACTGCAAACATATCTATCCTCCCACACAAATCACAGAGAAAATCCCGACTCCAATCGGGTTGACTTCACCTCATGACCATTATACAATAAATTTAGTATCATGTCATTACAAAATGATGAAATATTTTAATAATATGGAATGTTTGAAAGTTGTTAGGAATAAAATTCTGTCTTCTCGTATTTTGATAACTAACAGTATATTGTGAACTTAACAATTAAATTGTAAAGAAACTCTACTCTATTGCGAATTAAGTTGAATAGGAGATTTCATTCAGGAATTAACCTTAAATGAAAGATCAGCCATAAAATGTCAAGTGGTTTTGGAAGAAAAGTTTAAATTATTTAAGATTAAGATGTTTTACTTTTGAACTCAAAAAAACGCATCACAAACAGAGCGATATTATCGCTGATTAATATTTTGAGATAGAGTCGGTACGTGCATTCTATTGTATTGTAACGGAGATTAGGTCTTTCTTGGCTTTAAGGACTTAGTTTTTTTAATCTCTGCGATCATTGAGCCTTGCAGTATCTATTTCTCAACTGTTTTGCAACCACGAGGTTGTCTGTAGGGAGGCATAATTTCCACACGGCAAAACTAAGTGCTAACAGAAGCTATTGTTCCGCTAGCAAACGTGGCTCTCGTGACGGAGGTTAATTGTATGGGAGTGATGTGTCTGAAGATACGGGTTACAGTATGCCTGTGGGCATAGGCTATCAGTTTTGCTGGAACTGAAAACCGTGTAGCATCACCTATTTCGCTGATGATAACG
>CAZIRG010000284.1:0-2318 GCA_964541505.1 uncultured Syntrophomonadaceae bacterium
CAAGATTTTCCGCTCCTTCTGATTAATAAAATCAATGCTCACTTTGGTATTTGCTGCAGCAGCTTGAGAGCAACGCATGAGATAATTTTAAAAACAGCTCAAGAAACCTAAGTAGTTACATTTTTTCAAACAACAACAAACAAAACCAATATCCATCTTGCCAATTACCAATAGATGGTCTTCAGTGTTATATAACACATTGGAAAAACTATCAACCAAGCTTTTACCGAATTACTGAGTCACTAAGTCATATCAACTAATTTCCACTACTGTGCTTACAGGTAAATATTAGTTTTTTGCCTACGTTAGTATAGCATAAGAAGTCCTTTGAAAGCAAGAGTTTTTTGTAGATTTTCTTATAGTACTATGTTACAATAACAAGATAATAGCAAAAACTGTTAACTTAATACGCTTATCGGCTATTATACCTAAATCTAAACTTAGGCTGGAGTATAGTTTAGAAATTATGTAACTACTTGAGCCTTGCTACTACAGCAATACCATGTATATTGGAGGTGGAAAGTGGGAGGTTAGAGGTTAGAAAAAACACCAGGAATTACCAAAGTTTATTCTTCCAGGGGCTTTCCCAAAACCTCGTTCAATCCGTTCGATTATGCTCAGGGTACACTTCCAACTTCTCACTTCTCACATCCAGTATTATTGGTGCTCAAATCTTGAGGGCAGTACAATAACTCCCTTGAGCCTTCGCTCGGTCAAACAGATTGTACTGCTATCCTCAAGATTTTCCGCTCCTTCTGATTAATAAAATCAATGCTCACTTTGGTATTTGCTGCAGCAGCTTCGGTAACTTTGAGATAATTTTAAAAACAGCTCAAGAGACCTGAGTAGTTACGAAATTATAATCTTTAGGAGGAATTTTTATGCTTAAACTGTGCTTCAAGAACAAAGTTATCCTATCAGGTGTATTTCTTTTTTTACTCATCTCTGTTTTTATCTTGCTATTCCTAGTCTATGACAACAACTCTTTTGCTGCTACAAACACAGAGGGAGAAATATACTTTACCTTGCTGCATACCAATGACGAACATTCGGCACTGGTACCTTCACCCCTGGTTGACCACCACCCTTATACGAAAAACCCTTCTATCGGCGGCATTAAACGTCTAGCTGGTGCAATTTCTTATTTCAAAAAGTCAAAAGAAAAAGCAGGTGAACCAACTGTCCTCGTTTCTGCCGCTGATTACCTGGGTGGCTCACCTTTCAGCTGGTTGGCCTTAACAGACAGAGCTCCGGAACTTTCTCTTCTGGTTAATATTGGCTACGATGTCATTACTATTGGTAACCATGAGTACGATTACGGTCCTGAGTTATTGGCAGATTATTTCCGGGCTGCTGGCTTCCCCGCTTCATCTGACCGGACAGCTGTTGTTGCTTCCAATACTCATCCCCCAGAAGGGCACCCTCTAGGCAAAATAGGTCTACAAAAAACTCATCTAATAACACTCGATAATGGGTTAACCCTGGGATTTTTCGGTCTAATTGGTAAAAAAGCTCTACAGGTAGCTTCTTTTACCGATCCTATTGTATTTTCTGATCAACATGCTGCTGCTCGAGAAGCAGTTGCAGAGCTACAGCATACTGGTGCAGATATTATTATTGCCTTAACTCATTCCGGTGTAGAAGAAGATCAAGAACTAGCACAAGCAGTACCTGGCATACATATCATTGTCGGAGGTCATTGCCACACCCCCTTGTATGACGCTATTTTGGAAAATGATACTATTATTCTTCAGGCTGGCTCATTATTGCAATATCTCGGAGTAGTCGAACTGGCCTTTAACCCTTCTACAAACAGTCTTCGACTGCGAAATCAGGAGACGGGACAACCATTGTTATTTCCACTAGATCACACTGTGGAAAAATGTGCCAAAACAGCAGCACTTCTTGACACCTATACTGAAAAACTTAATGACATGGTTAGTCGGCTTACGTCGGGTCAATTTGATCAGATTTCAGATACTGTCGTCTACACTGACTTTCCACTACCGAATAAACCTGCCCTTACTGAATCTCTCATGGGAAATTTTGTTACTGATGCTATGCGCCTAATAGCAGAAGAAGTTACCGGTGAACAAGTTCACCTAGCCTTTCAGGCCAACGGTTCAATACGAGGCGGAATTATCCCTGGCTCTATGCCTTATTCAGAAGGCAAAGTATCTTTTTACGATCTAGTCAGCCTGATTGGCCTGGGGTCAGGACCTGACGGTGAACCGGGATATCCCATGGTTTCTGTTTACTTTACTGGGGAAGAAATACGAAGAATTCTGGAAATATCAGTACTCCTTTCAGAACTCATG